>JALYUC010000079.1 GCA_030853965.1 Verrucomicrobiota bacterium
TCGCGCAAGAGCACGACGTGCAGGAATTTCTGCGCACGAGTGCGTTGGAAGAGAAGGCACATGCGCGTGCGTTGAACGTAATGGCTGGACCTCCCAATCCGCGGAGCGCGCTCGACACGATTTTGAAACGCGAACGCTGGCATGGTCGCGGCGGGAGTTGGGTGGCGGACGCGATTTATGGCGTGAACGACGGACTCGGCGCCGTCTTCGGAATTGTTTCCGGTGTCGCGGGCGCGACCAACAATCAACAGCATGTCATTCTCATCTCTGGTCTCGCCGGGATGATCGCGTCCTCGTTGTCGATGGGTGCGGGCGCATATCTCGCGGTCAAGAGCGAAGCGGAAGTTTACGAGGCGGAGATCGCGCGTGAAAAAGCCGAGGTCGAGGAAAATCCCGAGGAAGAGATCGAAGAGATGTCGCTCTTCTATCAGCTGCAGGGATTCAGTCCGGAAGAAGCGCAGAAAATGGCGGAACGGCTTGGCGAAAATCCGGACCAGCTAGTGCAGGCGATGGCGCAAAGCGAGCTCGGCCTATCGGAACATCGCTTCCCGAACCCTTGGAAATCATCAGCCTCGGCTGCGATTTCCACCGCGATAGGTGCGTTTATTCCCATCATTCCGTTTTTCTTTATGAGCGGAGTCGCTGCTGTCATTTGGGCATTTGTAATCAGCATTGTTGCGCATTTTGCAGTGGGCGCGGTCAAATCGCTGATCACGCTGCGCTCGTGGTGGGCGTCGGGTTTGGAAATGACAATCGTCGGCGTGATCGAGGCGGCGGTAACTTACGGATTAGGTCTCGCGTTCGGGGCGATCTCGTAAGATCGAAATTGCATTTGGCATATGCTTTGCGTATTGATGCCGCGCGAGCAGTCTGCTCGCGTCGTTTGCGCCAATTTCATATGTACTCACGTTTTATAATTACTATCGTCTCGGCCGCGCTGATTACGCCGGCATTCGCTCAGGAAAAAAAATCGCCGACCCTCGATGAGTTGGTCGCGAAGAATATCGAAGCCAAAGGAGGGACTAATGCGTTGGCCGCTCTGCAATCGCTCAAGCTGACCGGCAAAATGCTCGTGCAGCAGGGTCAAATCGAGTTCGCCTACAACCAGACAAAGAAACGGCCTGGCGAAGTGCGCACCGAACTGACACTCCAGGGCATGATTGTGATTCAGGCTTACGACGGGAAGGAAGGTTGGAAGGTTTCACCGTTCCAAGGCCGGAAAGATCCGGAAAAAATGTCGGCCGACGATGCGAAGTCGCTGATCGAGGACGCAGAGATTGACGGTCCGCTGGTAGATTGGAAAACGAAGCAAAGCACGCTGGAATATCTGGGAACCGAAGATGTCGATGGAACACAGGCCCACAAAATCAAAGTCACGCGCAAAAACGGCGACGTGAATTTCGTTTATCTTGATCCCGATCATTTTTTGGAAATTCGGATTTTGACGCAACGGGTCGTGCATGGCGCACAGCAAGAAGTTGAGACCGACGTGGGCGATTACGAAAAAGTCGCCGGCGTGTTTATTCCGTTTTCGCTGGAGGCTGGTCGCAAAGGCGACCCCGACAAACAAAAGGTCATCATCGATAAAGCCGAGCCCAACGTACCGGTCGATGACGCCATTTTTCACTTTCCGGCGGCAGCTTCCAAATAATTCATCTCATGCGTTTCTCTAAATTTTTTGTAACGGCGGCATTTTCTTTTGTCGTAATTTTGGCGCGGGCGCAGCAGGCGCCGTTTAGTTCCTCTACCATCTCAGGCCTCGGCGCGCGGAACATCGGGTCGGCCGCAATGAGTGGACGAATTTCCGCGATTGCTGGGATGCATGAGCCGTCTGGGAAGATCACATTGTTTGTCGGCGCGGCGAGCGGCGGCGTTTGGAAATCGGACGATGGCGGGACGCGCTATCGACCAGTGTTCGATGAGCAGCCAGTGCAATCGATTGGCGTTATCGCGCTCGACCCGAAGAACTCGAAAAATGTTTGGGTCGGTACGGGTGAATCATGGACGCGCAACAGCGTTTCAATCGGCGATGGCGTTTATAAATCGGCCGATGGCGGCGAGACCTGGACGCATGTCGGTTTGGAAAAATCGGAGCGCATCGCGCGAGTCGCAGTCAGTCCGAGAAATAGCGACACTGTTTTTGCGGCGGTGCCCGGTTCGTTATGGAGCGATTCGTCCGATCGCGGCCTCTACCAGACGACCGATGGCGGCAAAACATGGAAGCAAGTTCTCAAAGGATCGAATCTTTCCACCGGCTGCACCGACGTTGCGGTCGATCCGACCAATCCTGATATCATGTTTGCGTGCCTGTGGGATTTTCGGCGCAAAGGCTGGGAATATCGGTCCGGCGGCGACGGCCCTGACAAACCTTCGGCGAGCGGGCTTTTTCGTTCGAGCGATGGCGGCAACACTTGGACGGAAGTTACTCCCGAGGGCAGTAAAGGTTTTCCGAAGAAACCGTATGGCCGACTGGCGGTGGCGATCGCGCCGTCGAATGCGAAACGTGTTTATTGTTTCGTCGAATCGCCCGACAGCGCCCTGTTTGTTTCCGATGATGGGGGGACGACGTGGGACAAGCGCTACAAAAGCAATTGGATGGTGTGGCGCCCGTTTTATTTCGCGAACCTGATCGTCGATCCTAAAAATCCGGATCGCGTTTTCAAAACAGATGGCGCTCTGATCGTGAGTGAAGACGCGGGCAAGAGCTTCGCTATGGTTGGCGGTTTCCAGGGCGCGCATGGCGACGTGCACGATGTCTGGATTGACCCGACCAATCCGCAAACCGTGTTCGCCGGAGATGACGGCGGCATGTGGTATTCCTACAATGGCGGAAGCAAATGGTGGAAAGGCGACAACCTTCCCGTGTCGCAGTTTTATCACGTGAGTGTCGATGACAACGATCCGTATCGCGTTTACGGCGGATTGCAGGACAACAGCTCGTGGGTAGGCCAGTCGCAATATCCCGGCGGCATCACTAATCACCAATGGGAGAACATCTACAACGGCGACGGCTTTTGGGTTTTTCCGGATCCGGCCGATCCCGATTACATCTACGCCGAGTATCAGGGCGGGGAGATCGCGCGCGTGAACCGCCACACGCATGAAGCGCGCAACATCAAACCGCGGCCAAATTACAAAGAGAAACTGCGCTATAATTGGAACACTCCGATTGCCCTTTCGCCTAACGAAAAGGGGACGATCTACGTCGGTGCGCAATTCTTGTTTCGCTCCCGTGACCATGGTCAAAACTGGGAACGGATCTCGCCCGATCTCACGACGAACGATCCGCAAAAGCAAAAACAGGAGCAGTCGGGCGGCGTGACCATTGACAATTCGTCTGCGGAAATGCACACCACGATTTATTCGATCAGCGAATCGCCGAAGGACAAATCGCTGATTTGGGCCGGTACCGACGACGGCAACCTGCAACTGACGCGCGACGGCGGGAAAACTTGGAACAATGTCGTGGGCAACGTTCCGGGCTTGCCGAATAATTCATGGGTCAGTTGGGTGCAAGCGAGCAACTTCGAGGCGGGCACCGCATACGCCGCGTTTGATCGACATACGTTTGGCGACATGGTGCCGTATGTTTTTCGGACAACCGATTACGGCAAAACATGGACACCCCTCGTGAATGCGCAGGACGCGAAAGGTGTTCGCGGTTACGCGCACGTGATCAAAGAAGACGCCGTGAAACCGGATCTGTTCTTTCTTGGCACTGAGTTTGGCTTGTTTATTTCGATCGACGGTGGAAAAAACTGGGCACAATTCAAAGGCAATC
>JALYUC010000089.1 GCA_030853965.1 Verrucomicrobiota bacterium
TAGTAGCGCTGTTCGTTCCAACACTGAAAATAGGCGCGGTAATACGGGTGGTTAACGATGTCGATCTTGGCCAGATCGACATCTTCGCTTCTGAGTTCGCTGACGAATTTCGAAATCCGCTCGCCTTTGTTCATGGAGGGCTTAATTTGATCCCGGCTCAGATGATGGGCAAACCAGCACCTACGACGGAGGACAAGCGGGCAGACCATCGCTCCCGCCTTAAAGAATGACGGTAGCGGTCTTCGCCATTCTTTTGGTCGTCATCTCGATCTTGATTTTCTGCTCGGCGCTTTTTTCCGGATTGGAAACCGCGCTCTTCTCGCTCAAGCCCCACCAGTTGCGACGTTTGGAAGAACATCATCCCGCGCTCTCGAATTTCATTCGCCTCTTTCGGGAAAATCCCCGTCGCGTGTTAAATGTCCTGCTACTGGGTGACGGTTTCGTAAAAGTTCCTTTGGTGCTGCTCTGCTTGTTTCTTTTGTGGGAGGGACCGTTTGCGGGACAGGTCCCGCAATGGTGGGCGGCGCTGGCCATCTTCGCGGTCGTAGTGCTGATCTGCGATTTGATTCCAAAACTGCTCGCGCTTTCCGCGCCCTACCGGCTGTCGGCAGTCGGGGCGTTCACGTTAAAAATGTCGATGCCGTTGCTGGAGCGGGTCGGACGCGGGTTGGAAACCATAAGCACTTCCGTTGTCGATCTTCTCACCCCATTGCATCTGCGCACTCGTCCGAAGTTGAGCGACGAGGAGTTGGGGACACTGGTCGAAATGGGCGAAGAAGAAGGTGCATTGCATGAAGCCGAAGCTGAGATGATTCAGGAAATCATCAAGTTGGGCGACAAAACGGCGAAAGATTGCATGACGCCGCGAGTCGACACGTTCACGTTGCCGGACGATCTGACAAATGAAGAAGCCATTGCGCGGCTTAAAGAGAAACGCCACCGCCGCGTCCCGGTGTATGCGGACACGCCGGACCAAATAGTCGGCATCGTCGACGTAAAAGCATTTCTGCTCGATCCGTCGGAACATTACACCGAGAGCATGCTTGCGCCGTCCTTTGTGTCAGAAACGATGCGCGCATTGGAGTTACTCAAACTTTTCCTCACCCACGCGCAGGGGCTCGCCATTGTGGTCGATGAATTCGGAGGCACCGAAGGCATTATCACTCTGTCGGATATTGTGGAGGAGATCCTTAGCGACGCCGTGCCCCGCGGAGATGTCGATCTTTACATCGAGCCGCTCGAGAATGGGAAATTCCTGGTCAGCGGAAATGCGCGTCTCGATGATCTGACTGAGCATCTTGGCTTCGAAATTGATGCCGACGGAATTGATACCATCGGCGGCTTTGTTTTCAATCGGCTTGGCTACCTTCCACCGTCCGGCACACAGCTCGAGATTCCGCGGCTTGCCATCACGGTACGACGCGCGGGACGCAAGCGAATCGAGGAAATTTTGCTGGAAAAAACGACTGGTGCCGGTGACCTCGCCGAAGCATCAGGCAACAGCGGGGCGGCAAGCTGATGATTGCGTTTGCCATCGTCTGTTGCTGGGTTGTTTCGTTTTTTTTCAACGGCATCGAAAGCGGTTTGCTTTCGATCAATCCAGTGCGCTTGCGTCAAAACGTCAAACGTCGCATGCCAGCGGCTTTGCGGTTGGATCGACTGCTTAAAAAACCGGAACGCCTTCTTGTCACTGTCTTGCTCGTCACCAACGCCGCCGACATTCTTGGGTTGCTGCTGTTGACGCGGCAGTTTGTTCGATCATACGGCTCGATTGGATTTTTGCTGACGCTATTGATCGCGCTTCCGGTCTATCTTTTCTTTCTTAGCGTTCTGCCGAAATCGATGTTCCGGCGCTTTCCGTTTCGCGCGCTGGCGCGCCTGGCCGGCGTGCTTGATTTTGTTACGATTTTGCTTTGGCCAGTACTCGAAATTGGTGCGCGTTTGGGAGGATTTTTGGTCCCGCGACGCGCCGCCGAACGCGGACGACTTTTTGCCGCTCGCGATGAGCTAAAACAAATTACGGCGCAGAGCGAGCGTGAAGGTTCTCTCACCTCCACGGAGCGCGCCATGATCCACAACGTCGTTGATTTTCGCGGCGTTAAAGTGCGCGACGTTATGGTGCCTTTGTCGAAAATCGTCACACTGAAACCGGACAGTTCGATCGAAAATGCGCTCCAGCTTAGCGCTGCCTCCGGCCTCGATCGTTTGCCTGTGATCACGCCGGAAGGCCAGGCGACCGGCTTGATTAATGTGCTCGATGTCCTTTTGGATAAGAATGGATCGAAACCGCTGACCCATTATATGCGACGGATCGTCACGACGGGTGAGGAGGAGCCGGCTTATCGCATCGTACAACGCCTCCGCGCGGCGCGGCTCAGTCTGGCGGCGGTCCTGGATCGGCAACAGAATTTGCGCGGCATCGTAACGATCGAAGACTTGGTGCGGCGATTGGTTTCATCAACCGAAGCGCGAACATAGTTTTGTCGATCTTGCGGCAAAGATCCACAACAGCCTGGCTATTTTTTTCGCGGCGGTGTTCGTGATTTCGCTTCACTCAAAGTGTGCGCGGTGTTTACGAGCACGACATGCGTGAACGCTTGCGGGAAATTACCGAGCTGACGTTTCGCAGCAGGATCGTATTCCTCGGCCAGAAGCCCAAGATCATTTCGCAGCGTGAGCAGTCGCTCGAACAATTCCTGCGCTTCTTTTTTGCGACCGATGAGATGCAGGCAGTCGGCCAACCAGAAAGAGCACGGTAGGAAAACACCTTCACCGCCTGGCAATCCATCGACGCCTTCTTCCTGGGGTCGATAACGAAGCACAAAGCCGTCCTGCATTAGCTCGCGTTCAATTGCCGCGATCGTCCCGCGCACCCGTTCGTCAGTAGCTGGCAAAAAGCCAACCAACGGCATCATGAGCAGGCTCGCATCCAACCCATCGGACTCGTAAACCTGTGTAAAGGCTTTCTTCCCCATGTTATAACCGCGCTCGCATACTTCGGCGTGAATTTGATCACGAGTGCTTTTCCACCGATCGACGTGTCGATCTCCAGAGCACCCAGACTCTTCAACAAGCTTGACGGCGCGATCAAACGCCAGCCACGCCATCATTTTCGAATGGGTAAAATGCTTACGACCGCCGCGCACTTCCCAAATACCGTCGTCCGGCTGGTCCCAATTTGATTCCAGGAATTCCACCAGCCCAACCTGCAAACGCCAATCTGTTTCACGGTTCTCGATTCCAGCTTCATGTGCGTAATGCATTGCCCCCAATACTTCGCCATAAACATCCAGTTGGAATTGCTGCGAAGCCGCATTGCCGATGCGAACTGGCGTAGAATTTTCGTAGCCCGCCAACCACGGAATTTCATATTCTTCGAGGCGACGTTCGCCCCGCACGCCGTACATGATCTGCATTTGCGACGCACTGCCGGCAATTGCGCGCAGGAGCCATTCGCGCCACGACTCAGCTTCTTCGCGATAACCTGCTTGCATCAGTGCGTAAAGGGTAAAAGTCGCATCGCGCAGCCAGCAGTAGCGATAATCCCAGTTGCGCACGCCGCCGATTGCTTCCGGGAGCGAAGTTGTCGCGGCCGCGACGATGCCGCCAGTCGGGGCATAAGTGAGACCCTTCAGCGTCACGAGTGACCGCACGACTGCGTCCTTCCACGGACCCTGGTGGCTGCAGCGATTGGCCCAAGCAGTCCAATACTTTTCGGTGTCGCGTAAAGCGTGCTCCGGATTGATCGCGCGCGCCGGTTCTTCGTGCGATGCGAACCAGGTCAGCACAAACGGAACGCGTTCTCCCTTTTTCACGGTGAACTCCGCGACTGTGGTCAAATCTTTGCCCTGTGTTTCAATTGGCGTTCGCAAAATCAAGCCATCGGGGCCGGCGATCGCCTCGAGTCCGTCGTGCGCCTTCCGCACCCACGGAATGACCAAGCCGTATTCGAAACGAATGATCAGCTCCATCTTCATCTGCACCTCGCCGCGCAATCCTTCGATGATCCGGATAATGTCGGGATTCTTCCCGCGCGGCGGCATGAAATCGATCAAACGCACTGCGCCGGACGCGGTTTCAATTTCCGTTTCGAGAATGAGCGTGTCGCCGCGATACCGGCGGTTCACCCTGTCGATCTTTTCCTCCGGCGAAAAGAGCCAGCAGCCATTTTTTTTCTCTCCCAGCAACGAAGCGAAGCACGCTCCTGAATCAAATCGTGGAAGACAAAGCCAATCGATACATCCTTCGCGACTAATGAGCGCGCCGCTCTGCGTGTCGCTGAGGAACGCGTAGTCCTCGATCTTCGCCGACACTCTTTTCATGCGTTGAATTATGAATCGGCAAGCGACGCGATTTCGTCAGTTGTCAGACGGAATACGGTCCATTCATCCATTGGTTTTGCTCCGATCTTATGATAGAACTCAATTGCCGGATCGTTCCAATCGAGCACCGCCCATTCCATTCGCCCGCAACCCCGCTCGCGCGCAATTTTCGCAAGATCGACAAGTAACGCCCGACCATAGCCTTTGCCACGCTTCTCTGGCTTCACGAATAAATCTTCGAGATAAAGCCCCGGGCGACCAAGCCATGTGGAAAAGTTGTGAAAGAAAACTGCGAAGCCGACGGCGGTTTCTCCTTCGAAGGCGAGCAGAACTTCCGCCGCGGGCTTTCCCCCGAATAAAACATCGACCAGTTGTTTTTCTGTCGCGGTCACTTCATTCGGCGCGCGTTCGTAGGTGGCGAGATCGCGGATCAACTGGAGAATGATGGGTACATCG
>JALYUC010000196.1 GCA_030853965.1 Verrucomicrobiota bacterium
TCAGCCGCAAAATCAGAAGATCGCGGGCGACACGCCCGCCGCTACACTGGCATCGAACCCGCGCTTTCGCCTACGATCACGCGTAAGCTCGCGCGCGTGATCCCTGCCAACCTGCAAATCGACGCACGTTGGCATTCAATCCGCAAAGCGCGCGACGTCGCCAAAAAGAAGAATGGCAAAACCGCACCCTCCCCTTCCGTCATGATGGCATGGGCGGTTGTTCGCGCGATGGAGAAACATGCTCCGTTTCGCCGTTTGATTCTGGAAGACGATCGCATCGTCGAGAACGCAGACTTCGACCTCGGTATCGCGGTTGCACTCGACGATAATCGTCTTGCCACCGCCGTCATCACGGAGGCAAACAAAAAGAATTGGCCGGAGTTCGTGAAAATTTACAACGACACTGTTAATGCAACCCGAGGCGGTCGAGTTGATGCGATGAACGCGCCAGTTGTTATCACCAGTCTCGGCGCATTTGGTGTGAAATCCGGCGCGCCTATTGTAGTGCCGCCTTCAGTGGGAACATTGTTTGTCGGCTCT
Source organism: Verrucomicrobiota bacterium (assembly GCA_030853965.1). Lineage (GTDB taxonomy): Bacteria > Verrucomicrobiota > Verrucomicrobiia > Chthoniobacterales > UBA10450 > JALYUC01. The sequence continues at coordinate 541 of JALYUC010000196.1, forward strand.
GCGCATAGCGAAATGACCACAAACGGAAAAAAGAACGAACCTGCGGAAGTAATCACACTGTCGCTCACATTCGATCATCGTGTCGTCAACGGCGCGGGCGCGGCCAGCTTCGTTCACGAAATCAAAGAACAAATCGAAAGCTTTAAGATTCCAATTGCCGCGTCGCATAGGGCCGCGTCTGTCGATTAACCGCTCGCGCCTCTCCGCCTGCGATCTGTTTCCAGCAGAGCTCGCCTCGAACGACATCTTGCATCGCGACAACAAATTAGGATTGATCACAAGCGCGTGACCTGAGCATTCTATTTTGAAATACAGTAAGCACGATCGCATCAGCCACGGTAGCGATTGAGCGAACTGATTGAGTATCAAACCCCGAAACTATGGCTAATTCATCAATCAGTGTGGTCCCGACCGGGACGAAAATCTGCAGACCATTCCTCGCAGAGGTAATGATTTTCAGTCCCGAAGCTGGATTCAAATTCACGGTAAGCGTGGAACGTTCGTGCACGCCGCAAGCGGATGAACTCTGGAAGCTGGTCTTCGACCTTTACAAGGTAACTGGCGGCAAATCCACGCAGCTTGTCCACGTTTCGTACAGCTCCGGAACTCCGGTTGAACGCAAGGCGGCCGAAGCGATGATTACGGAAGGAGTCAAACGGGGCCAATCCAAAATTTTGATTGAGGAGGTCCATCCCGCGACCAAGGTCCTTGAGGGCGCCGCTCAAGCTACCCCAGAACAAAAACAGGCGCTTCACAAAGCAATGTCGAAAGTGCTGAACGTGGACGTCTAGGGACCGCATTTGCATTCGTCCGGCCCCGGTGGCTTCCAAGGCTAAGACCTGCTGCAGTTTCCTGTGCGTGAGCGTCCTCCTGCGCGCCACTTGTTTTTCACAGGAGGCGCTGGAGATCCGACTCAGAGGTCAATCGGACGGCTTTGAGCAAAATCGCCAGGCGGCCTTGGACAGCGCCAAAGCAAAGGGAGTCATCCAACAGCGTGTTGCCTACGTGAAAGTAGAGGGCCGCTGGGCGAATAAGGTGAAGATACCGCTCGCAGCGGGCGACGTAATTACGACAAAAAATATCTCGGCGGCAATGGGAGCCCTGCGGGAAGCCATCACCAATAGCTCGAATTCCGACTACGCCTTGCAATCAAAAGGAGAAGTCGGGGTACTCTATATTGCGGCGGAGTACGATACTGGCCAAATCTCGGCGGTGCCACGCGGCACGGCCGGGGTCATTTTCCGGCCCTATTATATCAACATTTCCCTCGTTCAGATCGGCAATAACGTCCTGCCGATTCCGCGCTCGGCCTTGGCAACGTTTTACGAGAACGTTCCCAAACCATTACTCGCGCTTAAGCCGGTGGTGGCGGTTTTTTATGATCGCGCTTTTGGAACAGCGCTCTCCGCGGCATTCGAGGGCGATTTGCTAAGCCTTACCAATTTCGAGCGCTCGAACGATGCGGCGGAAGGGCCTTCGCGCTTAGAGATACGGGGCGAGGGCACGAAATCGGTGGAGCAAAATTTTTATCGCGCTGATGGCGGCCTGCGCTACAGCGTCCGCCACGACGCCGGTCCGCTACAGGAACTATCGCTTTACACCGATTTCGATGGAGTGAAGGAACCTTACGGAGATGGAGAACACAGACGCACGGCCGGCGTCGGCACACTGGGCCTGAAGCTAAAGTTCGCCCCGAACACTCGACTCTGGCTCAACGCCGGCTACCGCCGCACAGACGATGAAGTGAACAACACGATGCTCACCTCAAAAAGTTCCGCCAACGAACAAACCGGCCGGCTGCTGCTGGACGCGATACCGCCCTCGATCAATGGGTTCGTACGCGCCGCTATCTGGGAAGAAAGCGGTTGGCAAAGTAATTCAGGCAATTCCTATCAGCGTCTGGTCGGTCGCGTTGGATATGAAAAAGAAATTCCGGTGGCTCCAAATCAATCGGTTGGGATAGAAATTATCGCGGGCGGAGGCAAGGCATTCGGCCACGACCCGGGTTACACGCGCTTCTTCGGCGGGAACGCCGCGGGCCAATATCTTTACGACAGCCCCACGGGAGATTCTTTGCTGAAAATGCCAAGCGGACCGCTGATCCGAAGTTTCGGAGAGAACGAGGCCGGTTTGCGTGACAGCCGCGGCCGCGCCGTTGGCGGAGACGCGTTCTGGCACGTCAATCTGAATGTGACCTTTCCCATTCCATCGTTGTCACGGTCGTTGATCCCGAACGAGGTCACCGATCTTAAAGATTCAAAAGAGAATCTGGTTTCGGTCAAGCAACTGCTCGGAAGGCAAATCGACGTCAGCGGACCAAACATGCTGGCAGCAACCTTGCAAGAGCAGGGAATGAGCGATCAGGAAGCGACCGAACGGGCCAACGAGATCCTGCAGGAAGTCACTCCCGCGGCCCATTACATCATCAATGAAGCGAACCTCTACTCGCTCAAACCAATCTTGATGTTCGATGCGGCCGGCATGTCGGATCACGGTGGTGCGAACGAAACCTGGCTCGCGGCCGGCGGGGGGATTCAGTTAACCGTCGTTACGGCCAAACTGGAAGTGGGCTACATGCAAACGCTCACCGGCCCCACCTTTGGCAGTCGCGGCAGTTTGTTTGCCAGGCTCGTATTCCAGAACCTATTTTAACAGCAGGAGCCCGCGAGTTACTCCGTCCACTTTGGTGGGCGCTTTTCGTTAAACGCGGAAATGCCTTCACGCGCTTCCGCAGACTCACGCGCTTGCAGGTGATGTTTGAGTGCAAGATCGACATCTTCCTTTACGGACGTTGACCAAAGTTCTTCGATCAGACGCTTCGTTTGCGTGACCACGTGGGGTGCGCCCTGCAAAACGGAATCGGCAAAGATTTGTGCTTCTTTCATCACCTCCTCGCGTGGAACGACGCGATTGACCAAACCCATTTCGAGCGCCCGCTTCGCGTCGATCAACTCCGCGCCGAACAAGAGTTCGCGAATGTCGCGTTCCCGCAATTGACGCCGCAGGAATGTCATGACCAAACCCGCTACTAAACCGCGCCGAACTTCCGGATAACCGATTATGCTCTTTTCCGCCGCGACGACGTAATCGCAGGCGGACATGATGCCCGCGCCACCGGCTACGGCGGCGCCGTGCACGGCGGCGATCGTGACGAGTCGTGTTTGGCTCAAGGCGATCAGAGTCTTGGCCACCATTTCCGCGGTAGCGTGCGATTTCCGATCATCGGCGGCTGCTTTCAAATCCAAACCGGTACAGAACGCCTTGCCCGCGCCGCGCAAAATCAAAATGCGCTCGTGCGGTTGATCGGAAGCGACCTTGATCGCCGCAATCAATTCATTCAGTAGTTCAATCGTGAGCGCGTTGCGACGCTCAGGGCGATTGAGCGTAACAACTGTGATTTGCGGGGTTTGTTTTTCGATGAGAACGACCGGCATAATGATGATTTTGGATTTAAGCTGATTGCAGCGAGGCAAACGTCGCGCTTTTGAGTTATTCTGCCAGTAACTTTCCATGATGGAATCCGTCAAAATCATCGAGTGCCCGCGCGACGCGTGGCAGGGACTCAAGCGTCAGATTCCGACTGAGCGGAAGGTGGAATA
>JALYUC010000144.1 GCA_030853965.1 Verrucomicrobiota bacterium
GCCGAAAAAAGCTCGCACCTACGCCGGTAATTTCGTTTCTGAAATACTGATTGTCGATCTTAGGTAGGGGCGGTTCACCGAACCGCCCGGGCGATTGAGGTCAATCGCCCCTACCTCTTACCACGACTTCCATTCTGATGTCCTGAAACGCGAGCTGATCGTGGATCATGACCAGGAGTTCTAGTGCACGAGCGTCAGGCATTTGCGCGCAACGCACTTCAATTCGCGCCCGTTTAACGGAAAGCTCCGGGTGCGCCTCGATCATCTCACCGTCGAGAAGAAACGAAGCGTAAGTGTTGAAGCGCTCCTGCAACGAATGCAGCTGCACATCCGAACCGTCCCAGACCTGCGGCTCGTTCATAATCAGAACTGTTTCATCGGTCTTCGCATCATGCGCGATTACATCAATTACTCCTACGCGATTTTTGATGTTTGAGGTTTTAGGTTTGATCTTCAATTGTTCCACTGTGTTCGGACGGTGCGCAATGCTCTTGACTCTGGGAGTTGTCAACGCCGCCTTCGCCCAATTCACGCCGGCTCTTCTGCAAAACGCGAGCTATTGGGGCGACGGCAAGGCGGAATTCGATTTTTACGACGCGCAAATCATGCGCGGCGGTCATCCGCGCCAGTGTGAAGCATTAATGATTTTCGTGCGGGAATTTGTCGATCCAATCACCCTCGCCCGAGTCGACCACCAGGAGCACGCCGACGCCATGGCGACGATTCGCATGAATCAAATTTTTACAATGTCGCGCGGCATGTTCGTCGAGCAGCAATCTCTTACCGCCAATTGGCGTCTTAACGTTTTTTCACTCGCGCATCTTTCGTCGGTCGGAACCGATAGCACGGGTAATTTTTCGAAACGCCTCGAAGAAAAGCGCGAAGCAAATTCAGCGAGCTGGTTTTTCATTTACGACACTTACCGCGACGGGGCCGGCTTCGATCGGATCGTCGCGCCGCCGAACGGTTTCTTTTACGACGAGCTGCCGTTGCGAGTCCGCACAATCGATTTTTCAAAGCAGAAAGAAGAATTCGAAATTCAGCTCGCGCCGAGCATGATCGGTTCAAGAAAGGACCCAATCGTGTTTAGAACCGCAAAGCTGAGTTTCAAAACTTCCGAGCGTAAGATCGACATCTCCGTTCAACATTCAGCCGGCAAGGACACCTTTGTTCTCGACGGACAGTTCCCTTTCTTGCTTCGGGAATGGTCTGCGGCGGATGGCAGTCACCTGAAAATGAAAAACAGTCTTAAGGCCGATTACTGGAACTACAACAAACCGGGCGATCGCGAGCGCGCCCTAAAGAATCCAATGCTCCGCCATCCCGATTGAATCGCTCGTGCTCATGATCGAGGTAGGGGCGGTTCACCGAACCGCCCGCGGGCGATTGGGTCAATCGCCCCTACCTACGAATTGGATAACAGTGCGGAAACGCGTTAATTGCTGTCGTGGCCAAACCGAAAACATCGCGCCTTACCCTGCTTGGTCGCAGCGAAGCAAAACTTCCCGCGTCACCGAGCCAGGCGCGTCTAGAGACCTTTCCCAACCCGGCGCAACGAAATTATTGGATCCATTTTGAGACAGACGACTTCACATCGCTTTGTCCCGTTACGGGACAGGCCGATTTCGCGAGGATCGACATCGACTACGTGCCGGATCGTTTCTGCGTCGAGAGTAAGTCGCTGAAATTTTATCTCGCGTCATATCGTAATGAACGCGCCTTCAACGAAGCCGTCACGAACCGCATCCTCGATGATTTCGTGAAAGTGTGTGCACCGCGCGAAGTGATCGTGACGGCGCAGTTCTCCGCGCGCGGAGGGATCGCGCTGACTGTCCGCGCGGAACATCCAGACAGCGCTCCGAATAAAGTTGGCCGCGACGGCCGATGAAAAAGCGTGCAGTTGTTCTCCTCAGCGGAGGACTTGATTCAAGCACTACTCTGGCGATCGCGATCGTCAGCGGTTATGAGGCTTATTCGCTTTCATTCGACTATGGTCAGCGCCACAAGGCCGAGATCGAGGCGGCGCGGTGCGTAGCGAAATCGCTTGGCACGACCACACATCGCATCGCCCGGATCGACCGCGACATTTTCGTCGGCTCGGCGCTGACCGACGATGTTGCGGTACCAAAATCGCGATCCGAAAAAGAAATCAGCGCCGGAATTCCGATCACATATGTGCCAGCGCGAAACACAATCTTCCTCGCTCATGCGCTCGCCTGGGCCGAGGTCGTCGATTCTTCTGACATTTTCATCGGTGTGAACGCGCTCGATTACAGCGGGTATCCTGATTGCCGGCCCAAATTCATTCGCGCATTTGAGCGAATGGCAAACATCGGCACTAAGGCCGGCGTTGACGGAACGCGCTTCAAAATCCACACGCCCCTCATCGAAATGACAAAGGCCGACATCATTCGCAAAGCGGTTGAGCTACATGTCGATCTTGCACTCACTCACAGCTGCTATGATCCCGCGCCCGATGGTCGCGCCTGTGGAAAGTGCGATTCATGCCAGTTGCGTCGTAAAGGCTTCCGCGAAGCCGACGTGACCGATCCGATTCGCTACGCGGCGTGATGAAATTCCGCAAATGTTTTTGCTGACCAAGCGCGAACAGCGCGTCGTCGCAGTAATCGTGATCGTACTGCTTCTGTTGGCAATCGCGAAACATTATCAGTTCGTGCGTTCGCACCCGAACTCGCAGCCCACCACGCCAACGCAGCCAACTGCGTATCCGTCCACGTCACCGGGAGAAGATGAAGGAGAGGCTCCGGATGAGTCTCCTTAGCCCTATTCTTTGCGCAAACCGGGAATTCGCCCGTAACCGACGAACAGCGGCCCTGGCCGGTCTTCCGTCTTCGAACCGAGGCGCGACACTTTGAAATCGAAGACGCTTACGCCGAATCTCGATTGACCTTTATAGGTGCGGCCATCGCTCGCGCCCGCCATGATACGATGGTTCGTCGCGTGTTCGCGGCCGAGGTAGATCATGGTATGCGTGATCGCCGGATCGCGATCGACGTTGTAGGTACCGGCCCAAAAAAGAAGATCGCCAGGTTTCAGCGCATCCAACTCGAACGTGTCGTCACTGTGACCGAGAACCGCCTGGAAGTTTCCGGCTTTTCGCACCCAGATATATTGCTCGCGCGCGTCGCGTGGCACTTCGGAAAAGCCGCTCTTTGAGAGGACGTAATGGATGAAGCCTGAGCAATCCATTCCGCCGTTGGCCGGATCGGCCGAGCCATATTTGTAGCCCAGATCCCGACCCGTTAGGCCGAGCGCGAGGTCGAGGATCTTGCGCACTTCTTCCGAATAATTTTCATATCCAGAAATTTCATCCGATGAAATCGTCGCGTTTGGCGCCGAAGATTTCTTAACTCTTGGGGATGGAGTCGGGGTGGTCGCGATGCTGGGAGTTGGCGTCATCTCGGCGCTCGGTGTTGGAGTAATCGTCCGTTTCGGAGATGACCTGGGCGTAATCGACAGCGCGGGGCGAGGACGAGGTGTCTCGGATGGAGTTGATGAAACTGTGACGGAAGGTTCCGGCGTGGGTGTAACGCGTGGCTCGGGAGATGCAGGCGTGGGAGAAGAAGTCGGCGCAGCTTTCTTTTTCATCGATGTCGATGTTTTCTTCTTGCGCTTGGGAGTCGGCGACGGCTTTGCCGTGAAAAAATCTTTAAATTTCTTGCCGAGCGATTCGTCTTCCTCGGCCGCTCGCGCTTCCACAAGCCAAGACGCCCCAATCGCAATCACGAGCATGAGCCGCAGTAGCGTCTTCATGTTTCGGCAGATTAGGCCGCCAACTCCTGCAGCACAGCTTTATTCATTCGGATGCCGGCCTCGAAGTTCTCGAGCGGGAAATTTTCGTTCGGGGAGTGCGCGCGGCAATCTGGCAGCGCCAAACCAAGTAGAAGCGTTTCAACGCCGAGGATATTTCGAAACTCTGATACAATCGGAATGCTCCCGCCTTCGCGGATGAGCGCGACGTCTGCGTTGAACGTTTTTCGAAGAGCGCGTTGCGCAGCTTTGCCATCGGCGGAATGCGGATCCGTCAAATAATACGGGCCGCTATGACCATCGATAAGCTCGAGCGTGACGCCCTGCGGCAAGTTTTTCTGCAAATGCTTCTTCGCAAGCTCGAGAATTTCTTCGCCTTTTTGATTCGGGACGAGTCGGAACGTCAGCTTCGACATGGCGTGGCTCGCAATCACGGTTTTGGTTCCCATCCCCTGATATCCTCCGCCGATGCCGTTGATCTCGGCCGTCGGACGTCCCCATAGCCGCTCAAAAGTGCTGAAGCCCGCCTCTCCAAACAATGATGGCGCGCCCGTTTCTTTAAGCACTAGTTTGTCACCATCTATTGGCAACTTTTGCCACGCTTTGCGTTCCCAATCCTCTAATGTTTTAACCTGATCGTAGAAACCCGGGATGGCCACGTATCCATCGCGATCGTGCAAGGTGGCCAGTAATTGCGTTAGCGCCGTGATCGGATTAGCAACGGCTCCCCCGAAGACACCCGAGTGTAAATCGATCTTTGGACCGGTAACTTTAACCTCCAAAGCCGTCACACCGCGCAGACCGTAACCTATCGTCGGCACGCCGCGGGCGACCATTCCCGTGTCCGAAACCACTACGACGTCGCATTTCAGAGCAGCGCGATTTTGCGACAAAAAATTCCCGAGATTCGCACTGCCGATTTCCTCTTCGCCTTCGATCACGAGGTGCAAGTTCACTGGCAGATCGCCGTTCTGTTCGATGCTTTCCTGCGTTCCGAGGATATGCGCAAGAATTTGGCCCTTATTGTCGGTCGCGCCGCGCGCGAAAACGTAGCCGTCCTTTAAAACAGGTTCGAAGGGAGGTGAATCCCACAACTCAAGTGGATCGGGCGGCTGCACATCGTAGTGGCCGTAAATCAAAACGGTGCGGCGTCCTGGTTTGTGTTTGTTGCGCGCCCAAACAACGGGATGACCAGGCGTCGGAACAAGCTGCGCCTCGAGTCCTACGGCAGTGAGTTTTTTCACCACCCACTGCGCGCATTCGTTCACCTTTACCGCAAAGCTGGCGTCCGTCGAAACACTCGGAAAGCGGAGGAACGAATAAAAATCTTCGAGATGAGAATCGCGCATCAATGCACTCTAGCGAAAAAATGTTTTCCGCGAAGGCAGTTTTTGCACGACGAAGCCGCGGGAATAAAGATGTCGATCTTGCAAATGACGAATGACGAAAGATAGCCCGACGATCGTTGGGTCATTTGAACATTTGGCCTTCCTTCGTCTTCGTCATTCCTGTTTCGTCATTAGTTCTCTCCGAACACAAAATGTTGGGCTTTTACCCGGACCGCACCCTGCATTTAGTGTGATTTCACTTGTCAGCACCGTCTACTAGCTATATTCACCAGCAACGCCGACCTTATCGGCTACATCATGCATCTCGAATCGCTTGAGCTTTTCGGCTTCAAATCCTTTGCCGACAAGACGCTTTTCAATTTCCACGAAGGCATTACCGCAATCGTTGGCCCAAATGGCTGCGGGAAATCCAATTTGCTCGATGCTGTGCGCTGGGTGCTCGGCGAACAATCAGCCAAATCGCTCCGCGGCGGCGAAATGGCCGACGTAATTTTTAACGGAACCGACACGCGCAAGCCGCTCGGCTTTGCCGAGGTTTCGCTCACCCTCACCGATTGCGGAAGTGAGCTCGGCGTCGACTGGCACGACGTGCGCGTGACGCGCCGTGTTTATCGCGACGGCAACTCCGAATATTTTCTAAACAAGACACTGTGCCGATTGCGCGACATCCAGAATCTTTTTGCCGATACCGGCGTGGCGCGCAGCGCGTATTCGATGATGGAGCAAGGCAAAATCGATTTGATCCTTAGCTCCCGTCCGGAAGATCGCCGCGCCGTTTTTGAAGAAGCGGCCGGAATTACAAAATACAAAACGCAAAAACGCGAGGCGTTGCGCAAACTCGAAGCGACGGAAGCGAATCTCCTTCGCATCGGTGACATCATCAAAGAGGTCAAAAGGCAGATTGGTTCTCTGCAACGTCAGGCGGGAAAGGCGAGGCGATACCAAACGTTGCTCGCCGATTTGCAGATTCTCGACACACATCATTCTCGAAAACAACTTGAAGCGCTCGAGCGAGAACTCGCGCAATGCCGCGGTGACATCGAGCGCATCAATCAGGACGAACGTGCCACCCGTGCCAAGATCGACAATCGCGAGAACGATCTCGCCGAACGGCGACGCACTTTGGACCAAATCGATGCGCAGATCGCCGATGGTCGCGCCGAAGTCGAACGCTACCAGAGCGAGATCGGCGCCCATCGCAGTCGCATTGAATTTAATCGCCAACGCGCCGAAGAAATCGCTGAATTGATTGCACGTGCGCAAAACGAGATCGCGACGGCGGAAACCAAGCGCCAGCAGCAGCTGCTGCAAATGAACGAAGCGAGCGCGTTGATTGAAAAGACGGCACAGCTTCTCGAAACTAAACGAGCTGAGCTCGCAAAACTGACGGACCTTGCGACTAAGCTTCGCGAAACTCGCGACGCGCTGACCCCAGAGTTACAAGCGTTGCAGCTCGCGATGTCGAAAGACGAAAGCCGGATCTCCGCGCTCGAAGACGAGCTCTCCGGGATCGCGATTCGGCGCGAGGCAACCGGCGAACATCTGCGCGATCTTGAGACCGCCGTCGCCGAAGCACGCGACGCGCGCAGCCGGGCTGAAAGTGGATTATCAGCCGCGCGAACGGCGACCGAAGTTGAGCAACAGAATGCCGAACGTCTTCTCGCAGAAGTGCGGACCGCCGAGGAAAATTTAAACCACCATCGACAATTACTGGCCGAGTTTGAAAAAAGTTTGGTCGCGATTGAACGTGCGCTCGCGGAGAAGGAATCGCGACTCGATGTCCTGAAGCAGCTGAATGAAGAGGGTGAAGGCCTTGCGGAAGGTTCGCGGGCAGTCTTAAAAGGGCTCGAGGATCCCAAGCGAATTCAAGCAGGCCTGGCCGGCGCGCTGGTGGCAAAGTTGGATGTCGATCCAAAATTTGTCGCGGCGATTGAGGCGGCGCTCGGACGAAATCTACGCGCGATCATTCTGCAAAAGGCCGAGATCGCGTCCGAAATCATCGCGACGCTAACGACGAAGAAATTAGGAAAGACGGCGCTGTTTATCCCGGAGTTAAATAAAGCATCTGAAACGGCAAAGCCGGGAGCGCTTCCGAACCACGCATTGGCGTGGGCGATCGACGCCGTGAATGCGCCGGAACCACTTCGACCATTGCTGCAAGAATTGCTGCACGATGTTGTGATTTTCGGCGATCTCGAAGAAGCGATGCGCTTCAAACGAACATCGCCGCAATTTGCCGTCACCACATTGGCCGGCCAATTCATTTCCGTTGCTGGAATTCTCTTCGGCGGCAGCGGCAGCGCACAACGAGAGTCGCTTCTCGAAAGAAAATCGCGCATCTCGATTTTGACCGCGGAGCACTCTGTTCTGACCGCGCAACGCGACTCGCTCCAAAAAAAGCGAGACGACGCCAAAAGTGCCGTTGAGAAAACAACGGTTCGTCTGGAGGAATCTCGCGCCAAGCATCGGACGGCCGATCTTACGCAAACGACCGCCGGAGGAAAAATCGCACTGCTCGAGCGCGAGCTGGAAGAGGCTTCGCGTAAGATCGACAATTTAATGTCGGAGAAAACCACGTTGCAGCAGCAAATCGAGGCAGCGGACGGTCGCGTTGGCGAATTGGAAGGCGAACTCGCTGCCCTTCGCAAGGATTTCGCGAAGCAGGAACATCGACAAGGTATCGCGGAAGGGGCGCGCAAGGACGCGTCTGCGAAGGAAGAAAAGGCCCTCGAGCAATTGAATGAGCTGCGGCTCGCCCTCGCCACCGAGCAGCAGCGTCACGATCATCTCGGCGCGCAACGTCAGCCGATGACGGCGCGCGACACCGAGCTGGCGGAAACGATCGCGGCACGTCGCGCTGAAATTACCACATTCGAAAAACGGCTGGCGGCGCAGGCCAATGAATCGAAGGCAGCCGAAGCCGGCATTAAAGAACAGAATGCTCTGCGGGAAGAACGGAAAGCCGCATTGGCTGCGCTATCGAACCAGCGCATGGAAGTCGCGTCGGGCTTGAGCGAAATCGAAGGCGGTCTTCGCGGAGTGCGAAATTCGTTGAACGAGCTGCACGAGCAACGCGCCGCGCAACAGGTTCGCGAAACGCAGTTGCAAATGAAGATCGACAATCTCGCCGAGCACATCCACCGGCGTTATCATGTCGATCTGCGCAGCTTTGCGCCGGATCCGGCCACGTTTGAGAAAACGTTGCGCGTTCAACTCAAGGTCGAAAAAAATGCAGACGTCGATCTGGCCGAAGCTGAAAAGATCATCGCCGATCTCACACGTCGACTCGACGATATGGGCCCGGTCAATCTCGATGCTGTCCAGGAATACGATGAACTGGAAGAACGCCACAAGTTTCTCGAGACGCAAAACAACGATCTGACGAATTCGCGGCGTGAATTGCTCGACGTAATATCGCGCATCAATTCGACGACGAAGAAGTTATTTGCGGAAACGTTCGAGCAGGTGCGGGTTAGCTTCCGCGAAATGTTCGCGGAGCTTTTTGGCGGCGGACGCGCGGATTTATCGTTGATGGATGAAAGCGATCCGCTCAATTGCGGGATCGAGATTTCGGCGAAGCCGCCGGGCAAACAACTGCAGAACATTTCGCTCTTTTCGGGCGGCGAACGCACCATGATCGCGGTCGCGCTGCTCTTCGCCATCTACATGGTGCGGCCGAGTCCTTTTTGCGTGCTCGACGAACTGGATGCCGCGCTGGACGAAAGCAACATCAATCGCTTCATTCGCGTGCTCGAGCGTTTTGTCGCTCAAAGTCAGTTCATCATCATCACGCACAACAAGCGCACGATCGCGAAGGCGGACATTCTTTATGGAGTGACAATGGAGGAGCGTGGCGTGAGCAAGTTGGTCGGAATGAAGCTAACCGAACGCCCGGCGGGTGAGCAGCCAGGTCCGCGCGAAGCGATTCCGACGCAGCGACATTTTGCCATGGCCGAGAATGGGCATGGGGAAAAGGCCAGTTTCGCCGCAAGATAAACTGTAGGGTTCCCAGGGGACGCTAACAGCGTCCCCTACAGAAGCGAAAACACGCGCCTCGAAAAAAATTTTGCGCGCGATTGTCGATCTTGCGTAAAATCGGTGAATGCTTCAGACGGCGGCGCGAAAGGGGAGAAAATCATCGGGTAAAGGCGCGTCACCAAAATCGACAACGAAGAAGACGCCGCACGATCGATTTCTGGAAGCTTTCCGTTGGATGCTGCTCGCGCGCACGCTTGAAGAAAAACTGACGAGTCTCTATCGCGGCGGCATGATCTCCGGCGGCGTTTACGTGGGCCGCGGTCAGGAAGCGGTCAGCGCGGCGTGCGGAATGTTTTTGCAAAAGGGCGACATCTTTGCGCCACTTATTCGAGATCAAGCGGGGCGCTCGGCCTTTGGCGAGCCATTGCTTGACGTGGCCCGCACCTATTTGGGGTCGCGCTCTGGGCCGATGCGCGGTCGCGACGGCAACATTCATCGCGGCAAACCGGGTGAAGGACAGCTCGCCATGATTAGTCATCTCGGCGCGATGGTTTCGGTGACGGTCGGCGCGTTAATGGCAAAACGCACGAAAGGCGAAAAGGATTTCATCGGCCTGACTTGTATAGGCGAAGGCGGCATGCAAACCGGTGCTTTCCACGAGGGGATGAACATCGCCGCAGTCGAACAGGTGCCGCTCGTTGTCGTCGCGACGAATAATCATTTCGCCTACTCGACACCGAATGATCGCGAATTTGCGTGCGCTGATTTGATGGATCGCGCGAAGGGCTACGGCTTCGAGGGTTACAATGTTGCTGGCACTGATCTGGGCGCCTGCCTCGATGTTATCGGCGGAGCCGTGAAACGGGCGCGGGCCGGCCGTCCGCCGCAGCTTGTCGTTGCTTCGGTTTTGCGTTTGTCCGGCCACGGCGAACACGACGATGCCAGTTACGTGACCGATGAGATCAGACGCGAACCATTTGCGCAGGATTGTTTGAAAGTGACCGAGCAAAAAATTGTCGATCTTGAATTGGCTGATGCGGAGACTTTGCGCCAGTGGCGAGAAGACGCCACGCGACAGGTCGATGAAGCGATTTCGACCGCGCAAAAAGAAGCGGTGCCGGAAGGCAACGAAGAAGATTGGTGCGCGATCTCGACGCGTGATCTCGTCGATCCCTTCGAATGAGCATCACGTATCTCGAAGCGATCCGCGAAGCGCAGGCGAAATTGCTGCGCGATGACGATCGCGTTTTCATTTACGGTCAGGATGTCGGCGGTAATTTTGGCGGCGCGTTTAAGGCGACCAAAGGACTGGCGAAAGAATTTCCCGGCCGCGTTTTAAACGCTCCAATCAGCGAAGACGCGATGGTCGGGACAGCCATTGGTGCTGCGCTTCACGGGATGCGGCCGATTGTTGAGATGCAGTTTGCCGATTTTTCGAGCACCGCACTGAATCAGATTTTAAACAACGCGGGCACGCATTATTGGCGAACGAACATTCCGGTACCGATTACGGTGCGCTTGCCGTCCGGCGGCACAAAAGGGAGCGGACCATTTCACAGCCAATCGATGGAATCGCTCTACGCACACTATCCGGGACTCATCGTAATGGCGCCAGCGACGGTCGAAGATGCCTACACCATGTTACTTGACGCGGTGGCGATCGACGACCCAGTCGTTTACTGCGAACACAAATATCTTTATTACCATCTCAAGGCCGAGAAACTGCCGACGGAAGGATTGCCCACGGGAAAGGCACGCATTGCGCGCGAAGGACGCGATCTAACCATCGTGAGCTATAGCGTGATGGTCCAGGAATCATTGACGGTCGCGGCGGAATTAGCGCGGGAAGGCTTCGAAATAGAAGTTGTCGATCTGCGCACGGTTAAACCGCTCGACACTGACACTGTGCTCGCATCCGTCGCGCGCACCGGACGGTTGCTCGCAGTTGGCGAAGCATTCCCCTGGGGCGGGACAACCGCCGAAGTTCTCGCCCGTGTCGCGAGCGAAGGGTTTCATTTACTCGATGCTGCGCCGGCACGCGTCAATGCGAAGGACACACCGATTCCTTATCATCCGAATCTTTGGTCGACGCATCGACCGAGCGTAAAATCGATTGCCGCCAAAGCGCGAAAACTTCTTCGAGAATAAATTTATGCCGCAAGTTCCAATCCTCATGCCGCAGTTGGGCGAATCAATCGCGGAAGCGACCATCGTCGATATTAAGGTGAAGCCGGGCGACAGCGTCGTGGCTGATCAGGAGATCATGGAAGTCGAAACAAACAAGGCGGTCATGGGCGTGACGACGCCGTGTAAAGGTAAGATCGACAAGATCAGCGCGCAGATGAAAGAGACCTATCCGATCGGTTCCGTACTTGGTTACGTCGAGGCAAGCGTGGAAGACGCGGCCCGATTTAAAAAGACTGCGCCCGAGACCGTGCAACAGGAAGTGGCCGAAGAAATTCCTGGTCGCGCGGAAGAGGAAGTGACACCGGCGCGTCAAGAAAAGATCGGGGCGCCAGCGGGCAACGGGGCGCGTAGCCGAACAGGTGGACTGCCCGTTCCAGCAGCGACGAAAGGCGCGGGGTTTTTATCTCCACGTGTCCGGGCGCGTATGGTGGAGCTCAATTTAACCAACGCCGATCTCGCCGGAATTCCCGGCACCGGCGCATGCAATCGGGTCACGGTCAAAGATCTCGAAAACTTTTTGCAAAACATCGAGAAGGCGAAGTCGAGCGAAGCGTCCGCGCTTCGCACTGGCGTGGCGGACGCGATGCGACGGAGCTGGTCGCGGCCGTTGGCGACGATTGGTTCGTCGCTCAATCTCGATCCGGTGTTGCAAGATCGACAATCGAGAAAACCGAAGCCGGGACCCGCGCTTTATGCGGTGCGCGCGCTGGCGCTCGCGCTCGCCGAGAATCCGACTGCCGCAGCAAAACTAATTGGTGGAAAAGTCGTGCAGGCGAGCTCGATCGATGTCGGTGTCGCCGTCGAAGCGGAAGATGGGATCATGGTGCCCATCATTCGCGCGGCCGATAAAACTTCACTTGTCGATCTTACGACGAAGTACCAGGAACTTGTCGATCTTGCTCGCAAAAGGCGCATTTCGCCCGACATGCAAGCCGGCGGCATAGCGGCAGTCTCAAATTTCGGAACGTTCGGCGTGGAATGGGGAACGCCGATTCCCCTGCCCGATCAAACGTTGCTGCTCGGACTCGGCGCCGGAAAAAAAGTGCCGTCGTGGAATGAAGAGAAAAAGGAATTTGTTCCAAAAACGGAAGCGCAGATCACATTGAGTTTCGATCATCGTAGTCTTGATGGCGGCGGGGGTGGACGGTTGCTCAAGCGCGTGATCGAGTTGCTCGAGGATCCGAAGAAGTTGTAGGTAGGGGCGGTTCACCGAACCACCCGCGGGCGATTGAGGTCAATCGCCCCTACCTTGCGCGCGCGTCGCGGTGTCGTTACCTTGAAGTTCGATGAATTCTGCGACGACAATCGATCCCAACATCACGATGCGCGAGCTGCTTGAGCAGTTTCCCGGAGCGCAGCGCTCACTTTTTCGCAAGTATCACATTGGCGGATGCAGCAGCTGCGGGTTCAGTCCGGATGAGACGCTCACACAAGTTTGCGCCCGGAACGAAAATCTCGCTGTTGACGAAGTCGTGGAGCAGATCGTGGCGAGCGAGGCGGCGGATCGCGCGATGCAGATCGAGCCGCGCGAAGTGGCCGAGCGGATCGCGCGCGGCGAGCATGTTCATCTCCTCGATGTTCGCACCCGAGAGGAGCATGACGCGGTTAAGATCGACAATGCGCGTTTGTTCACGCAAGACCTGATGCAGGAAATTCTAAGCAAGTGGCCACGCGAAAGTCTTGTCGTGGTCTACGATCATCAAGGAGCACGCAGTATGGACGCGGCCGCGTATTTTCAAGGGCAGGGGTTTGAAAACGTAAAGAGTTTACGCGGCGGAATCGATGCGTGGAGTGTCGAAATTGATCCAAAACTTTCTCGTTATCACCTCGAGACCGCGAGCACATGAGCGAAGATCTCGAATCGAAAATCGAAGAGGCGATTAAGAATCCGCGCAATCTCGGCGAGATGAAGAATGCGGACGCCATCGGTACGGTGGGTAGCGCCGACTGCGGCGATATGTTGCGAATGTGGATCAAATTCAAAGAGCAAGATGGACGCAAAGTGATCGATCGCGCGACGTTTCAATCGTTTGGATGTCAAACGGCGATCGCGGTGGCGAGCGTGGCAACCGAACTGCTCGCCGGCAAAACCGTTGCCGAAGCGAAGTCGATGTCGGGGGAAGAATTGGCCGCACCGCTCGGGCCTTTGCCGCCGGTGAAAATTCATTGCGCGCAACTAGTGGAAAGTGCGCTGCGAAATGCGCTCGGTGATGAAGCGCCCGAAACAAGATCGACATCCCCCACGTTGCTCGATCAGTTTGCTGGAGAGAAAAAGAAGCTGAGGGTAGTGATCGAGAAGAAATGAATTATGCACGAGAACACTGAATTTACTTTGAGTCGGGATTGTGAGGCGATCCAGATCCCGAGCGGACAGAAGCTTACGCTCGAAGCCGGAACACAAGGCGTGATCACGCAGACACTGGGCGGCAGCTATACGATTGCGACGCCATATGGGCTCTCACGCATTGGCGAGAAAGATTTGGATGCGCTCGGATTAGAAAAACCGAAAGCGGAAGCGAAAGAAACACCTGCCAAGACAAATGGCGAAGTTTCGGAAGAAGCTGTCTGGAATCAGCTCAAGCAATGTTTCGATCCAGAGATTCCCGTGAACATTGTCGATCTTGGGCTGGTTTACGATTGCCGATTGAGCAAAAAAGACGACGGCGGAACAAAAGTGGAAGTGAAGATGACGCTGACCGCTCCTGGTTGCGGAATGGGTCCGGCCATCGCGCACGACGCGCAAAGCAAAATTCTAAGCATCGACGGCGTGGACGAAGCGGACGTGCAGTTGGTTTGGGATCCACCGTGGAACCAAAACATGATTAGCGAAGCCGGGCGGATGAAGCTCGGTATGATTTAATTTTTTCGCGGCGCGTTCAACTTCCGAAGCAACCGTATTCAGCGGATGTTAGGACTCGGACTCGGGCGTGGCTTTTTCTTTCCGGCGCCGCGTCTGGAGGGAGTTGGCGTAGGCTGCGCAAGCAGCGGCTTCCCAAGATAAATCTTCGGCGTGGCGCCGGGCGTACCGCGTTTATGCGACGGAGTCGGCGTGAGCTTGTGGCGTCCTGGTGTTGCGGTCGGAGTCGGCGGCACGATTCCAGGAATATATGTACTTGGTGGTGTCGGCGTCGGGGTTGGCCTTCCTGCGCCACAGTTCCTGAGAGCTTCTTCTCTAGAACCGTAGCATTGGCCGCCATTTTCCTTGCATTCGGCCGCGTTGATCAGGGCGACCCGTCCGTTGATGCAGCACCAACAGAGATCTCTACAATGCCTGAGCGCTTCTTCTTTGGAACCGTAGCATTGGCCCTCCCTCTCCCGGCATTCGGCCAGTGTGGTCAGCACAACCTGCCCGTTAATGCAGCACCAACATTGACGGTCTGGCGGAGTGGGCGTGGGCGTTTCCCGCGGCGGCGGCGGCGTTGGAGTCGGAGTAGGCCGGTGACAAGGCGGTGGGCAAGGGAGTGGGAACCACCAGCAAGGTGGCGGCTCCGGAGGACAGGGTGGATGACGTCCGGGCGGGCCGTGCCATTTGTAACAACCACAATTTTCTTCC
>JALYUC010000148.1 GCA_030853965.1 Verrucomicrobiota bacterium
CATGGTGCTGCTCGAGGCGCGCGGATTTAACAAGGAAGACTTCGCCAAATTTCATCCTGCCGGCATGGTCGGGCGCAGTCTGCTCATGCGCGTTCATCAAGTCATGCGCCCGCGCGAGTTGATGGCCATCGTATCGACCGACACCCCGATCCGGGAAGTATTGAAAGCCATGACGAGCGTCCGTGCCGGCGCGGCCGTCGTCGCCGGCGAAGATCGACAATTGGCCGGAATTTTTACGCACGGCGATTTCGCACGCCATTTTCAAACGGACTCAAAGATCGGCGACCGCCTTGTCGTAGATCTAATGACGCTGAATCCGGTAACCGTGCACAAAGACAAACTGGCCGTCGAAGTTCTTAACTTGCTCGAGCGCCATCGTATCGATGACCTCGTGGTGGTTGATGACGACAAAGTGCCAGTCGGGATCGTCGACTCGCAAGACCTGACGCGCTTGAAGTTGCTGTAGGCGCGTGCAACAGTCCGCGCTCCGATTTAACGATTCAACGTTTCAACGAACCCCATGGCCGCAGCGAACGATCTCCGCAAAGGACAAGCGATTAAATACAATGGCAATACCGCCATTGTGCTTGAGGTCCATCACCGCACGCCGGGCAATCTGCGCGCGTTCGTCCAGGCGATCATCCGCTACATCAACACCGGCAAAAGCGCGGACGTGCGTTTCGGTTCAACCGACAAAGTCGAGCTCGTTGATATCGACCGGAAACAGGTCGAGTTCAGCTACAAGGACAACAGCGGCTACCATTTTATAGACCCGGAGACCTACGACACGGTCGATCTCCAGGAAAATTTGCTCGGCGACGCCAAGGATTATCTGGTGGAAAACCTTTCGGTGCAGGTCCTTTATGCCGAAGGTAAGGCGGTCGAGGTTGAACTGCCCGCCTCGGTCAGTTTGAAGGTGGTCGATTCAGCCGAAGGATTACGCGGTGACACCGCAAGCAACGTAACCAAACCGGCAAAACTCGAGACCGGCAAGACCATTAACGTCCCGCTCTTCATCAAAGAAGGCGAACTGATCAAGATCGACACCCGCACCGGCGCCTACATGGGCCGCGCGTGAATCTGTAGCCGCGTCGCTGTCGACGCGTCCACAAAGACTCAACCGCGGATTACGCGGATTGATACGGATTTGAATCGCTGTTTTAGGCCGGTCGCTCCGGTTGCCGTTCTAACATCGGCAGGCGGTGCGCCTGCCCTACAATTATCCGCGCTATCCGCGCTTGCTGTTTTTCTTGTTCTTCCGTTTTTTGGAGTTTCTGATTACAAACTCTGCGTGAACTGCAGAAGAGTTCTTCACCGATGAACCATAGCGCGCGACATCGCCTCCGGCGCAAAGCCTCCGGCGGGGTCAAAATTGTTCCCTACGTCGTGCCCACGACGCGGTCACGTCCCGGGCCAAACCCACTCACGGTGCCGACACGCTGGGTGAAATCTGTTTTCGGGATTTTCCTGCTGCCGACCTGCGCAATTGTCAGCCAGACATTTTTTACGGCATTCGCACGCGCGACCGTCGCGCAGCGCCTTTGGGCAGGAGAAGAATTTTGGTTCTTCTCGTTAGGCGCGGTCCTTTGGTTAATCGCATTTTTCGGTTTGCCACGCCCGGTGATTCTTTACGTCTTCGGTCACGAACTTACGCACGCGCTCTGGGTATGGTTGATGGGCGGACACGTCAGCCGTTTTCGCGTCGGTCGCGAAGGCGGACATATCGTGACCAATCGGAGCAATTTTTGGATTGCGCTCGCGCCCTATTTTTTTCCGCTTTACAGCATTCTGGCAATCGGCCTCTACGGCCTGCTCAGCCTGTTCCACAACATGCAGCCGTACGGACGGCTGCTCTACGCGATCATCGGCGTGACCTGGGCGTTCCACTTCACGTTTACGTGCTGGATGGTCCCCAAAAGCCAAAGTGATCTGCGCGATCACGGGACGTTTTTCTCGCTCGTTGTGATCTACCTGATGAATCTGCTGTTGCTCGCGGTCCTGCTCGTGGTCGCTTCACCGCAGATCAGATTCGCCGATTTCGGCACCGATCTAATCGCCAACGTTAGCAACTTCGCGCATTTGCTTGTCGACCTTTTCGCGCGCTTCGCAAAAGGGGCGCAGCATTAGAAACTGTCGCGACGATTAGAGATCGCAGTTATAGATTCGTAATCGCCGCGAAGGGCAAGATTGACATCGTGTTTACTAAATGCAGTTGCCGATTTTTCATTCGGACCTCACGCCCGGTAAAAATTTCACGCGCTGAATTCATGGAAAGCGTTTCTGGAAGGTCGACGATTGTGTCTTTCCATTTATCCCCCAGCGGCGGAAAGCCTAGTCGCGAGGAAAAGCGCGGCGCGATCACGACAATCCATTGATCTTCGAGTTGTCGCACAAAACTGACGCAGCAATCGGCAAACGCTCCTTTGCCCAGGACGGGGGAATAATTTCCGCGTTTGAAAAGATCGACATGCTCATTTCGAAACTGCAAGAGGCGTTGCGTGAGAAACATCTTGATCCGGCCATCCGGCCAGCTCTGCAAAAGCTCTTCCGGTTTGGTTGCGCAAAGCGCGTCGAGCATTTCGCGCCGCCGTTTGTAATTAACTATTCGCCGATTATCTGGATCGACCAGGGAGAAATCCCAAATCTCGTTACCTTGATAAATATCGGGCACACCGGGCGACGATAGTTTAAGCAAAGTTTGGGTAAGTGAATTGATCGCGCCAAGTCGCGCGATTTCCTCGACTAAAGGAAAAAAAGTCGGCAGAAATTTGTTTTTGACTGATGGCTCCAAAATCTTCGCTGCGAATTCGCGCATCGCGGCGAGCCATTCTTCATTCGGTTGGATCCAACTGGTGTTCAGCTTCGCTTCGTTGAGCGCTTTCGCCATGTAGGACTGAATACGCTCGACGTATTTTGCGCCGGCGATTTTTTCCGCCGCGCCTGATTGGTCGATCGGCCAGGTCCCAAGCAGAGTCTGGTAGAGCAAATATTCTTCGTTGTCGTCCGGCGCATCGACTTCGTCGATTCGCTTTTTCCATCGGCGATTGACAAAACGCCAGCGTTGAATCGAACGCCGCCAAAGCTGCGGCACTTCTGAAATAGCGACCATCCGTGCGCGCACGTCTTCACTCCGTTTCGTGTCGTGCGTCGACGTTGTGAGGAGCGTTGCCGGCCAATCGCGTTGTCGATCTTGATTGC
The DNA here is from genome assembly GCA_030853965.1 of Verrucomicrobiota bacterium. Taxonomy (GTDB): domain Bacteria; phylum Verrucomicrobiota; class Verrucomicrobiia; order Chthoniobacterales; family UBA10450; genus JALYUC01. The sequence continues at coordinate 3,199 of JALYUC010000148.1, forward strand.
GCTGGTGAAACGTTTCGAGGCTGATCCCGAATTGCTGCGGTTCGCCACCGACTTCGTTTAGCGCTGGCAGCCGGTTGAAAATGTAAAACGTCGTATCCTCCAGCCCCTTGGCCGTGATCGGTCCGGTGTATTGCTGAAATTTGAGGACGAAATGCTCGTGTGCCTTGTGCGCTTCGTCGTCCAGGTTCTCCGGAAATCGGAAAAGTAAAATATCGCGCAAAAAATTGAAGACCGATTCTTCGATCCCCGGATTGCGCCTTTTGGCTGTAGCGATAGCGCGCTCGATTACTTGTCGATCTTCGTCACTCACCGGCCGGCCGGGTGCGAGATAGGTGCGATACACCGGAAAACAGGCGATGGTTTCGCGCACGGCGCGCGCCAATGCTTGCAAAGTGAAATCGCGAAACCAGCGATTCTGTTCGGAGAGTTTATCGGCCATGCTGCCGAGAACGGCCACGTCGTTGGCGAGGGCGAGGCGCATCACCTGCCGCTTCTTCGCGTAAACGAGATGCCCGAAATGGAGCGAGTGGCCGATGAACCATCGAAAAGTTTTTGTAATCGCATCTTCGGCCGACGAATCGACCAGCAACTGTGTCGATTGATTTGCGAAGTCGTACCCAGTGGTACCGTGCACCGGCCAATCTTTGCGCAGCGTCTCACTGCCGGTGAGAATTTTTTCCACGATCATGTAAATCGCGCGTCCATCTTTCGGAAGCGCAATCCCCAGCGCCTTCGCACAACGGCGCTGCAGTTTTTCAAAGTATTCGCGCGGCAAATAGAGACCGTCCGGATGATCGACGCGCAATCCGGTGACTGCGCCGGCGCGGACAAGATCGACAAGTAATTTGTGCGTCGCGTCAAAAACTTCCGGCAACTCCTGGCGGATGGCGGCCAGATCGTTCACATCGAAAAAGCGACGATAGTTGATTTCTTCCGCCGCCACGCGCCAAAACGCCAATCGGTAAGACTGCGCGTTCAACAATTCATCCAGCTTGTCGAAGCTGCGTGGTTCGCCAGATTTGCCGTTGATTTGCGTGAGCGCTTTCTCGATCGCCTCCTGCACTTCTGGCGCCTCCTGACATCGCCGCTCGAGGCGCCGTTTAATAATTTCCTTTTCGCGCGCACGTTCGGCGATTCGCTCCGGATCTGTCACCGTCCGCTTCGGCAAATATTCGAGCGCAGTCAGGATGCTCTGGAGTTCTCCGTAAAAATCCTTGTCTTTGTGTTCAGCAAGGTTCTCCAGCGCGACTTCGAGAATGTAACGATATGTGCCGGGCGCAATCGGCAGTTCGTGATTGTAGTAGCATAGGAAAAACGAGCCGCCGTCGAAACCCACTCGCAACTCGCCACGCTCGAGCACGCGTCCGTATTGATCGCCCAGAACCGGGAGCAACACTTTATCGTGCAGATCGGATTTAAGCGGACGCCAATCGATGTCGAAGTAGGGCGCGTATTTTGAGCTGGGCCCGTTTTCGAGCACGTCCTGCCACCAGGCATTCAGCGGCTCGCCGATGCCCATGTGGTTCGGCACAAAATCGAGAAGCTGACCCATCTCGTGCACGTGGAGTTCCGCTACCCAGGCGTCGTAATCCGCGCGCGAACCGATCGCCGTGTTCAACTTGTTGTGATCAGTAATGTCGTAACCGTGCAAACTTTCAGCCCGCGCCTGAAAATAAGGCGAAGCATAAGCATCGCTGACGCCAAGTTTGCGCAAATACGGAACGATCTCGCGCGCCTGTGCAAAGGTGAACTGCCGATTGAATTGCAACCGGTAAGTGCAGGTGGGAATGCGCGGATGCTCAATCTTCACGACGCGAAAGCGTAGCACATGCGTCTCGCTTGTGACTTTGAAAACGCAAGCGGGACGCTTGCGCTACATTTTCTCCGGTACCTTGATGCCTAACAAATCGAGCCCGCGCTCCAAAACTCGCCCGGTCAAATCGCAAAGTGCAAGCCGTGAACCGCGCGTCGGCTCATCCGATTTTAAAACCGGACAGGCTTCATAAAACCCGTGAAAGCTGTTCGCCAGTTCGAATAAATAATTCGCCAGGATGTTTGGCCGAAAATCGTTGAGCACTTGGGGAACCATTTCGGCAAATTGGCAAAGACGCTTCGCCAGGTCGACCTCAGCAGGATCAGCCAGAACCAGCTTGTCGATTTTTGTAGCCACGGCGCTCTGTCGCCGTGTCTCGTCCCGACTGAGCGAAGCGGCTACATCGGCTTTCCGAAAAATCGAGCGAATACGGACATAAGCGTTTTGCAAATACGGCGCGGTATTTCCCTGCAAGGACAGCATTCGATCCCAGGAGAAAATGTAATCAGTCATCCGATACTGCGAGAGATCGGCGTACTTGACCGCGCCAATCCCGATTTTGGTGGAGATGTCGATCTTGTCCGCCTCGCTTAACTCCGGATTTTTTTCTTCGATGATTTTTCGAGCCCGGCTAACGGCTTCATCAAGAAGTTCGCGCAGAGGCACGTTCTCACCCGAGCGTGTTTTCATCAGCTTGCGATCTGCGCCGAGGATGCTGCCAAACGTAATGTGCCGAAAATCGGCCTTGTAACCTTCGCGTCGTGCGATCTCGAAGATTTGTTTGAAATGCAAAGCCTGCGGTGCCCCGACCACATACCAAACCGTATCCGCCTGCAAATCGTTGATGCGGTAATCGACCGTCGCGACATCAGTCGTCGCGTAGTTGAATCCACCGTCGCGCTTGCGAATGATGCACGGTTTGTCGGCCAGTTCTGGAATGTCGCGGAAGAAAACGCAGACGGCGTCCTCGCTGATTTCGGCGAGGCCTGATTTGAGCAATCGCTCGACTACACCGGGCAACCGATCGTTATAAAAACTTTCACCGCGCTGAATATCATAATGAATATCGAGGCGCTGGTAGGCGCGTTCGAAATCCTCCATCGATAAGTCGACGCACTCTTTCCAGATCGAAACATTTTCAGCGTCGCCCGCTTGGAGTTTGACCAACTCCTGCCGGCACGCTTCGCGCACCGCCGGATCGGCTGTCGATCTTTCATTCGTCTCTTTGTAAATGCGGACGAGCTCCGCGATCGGATCGAGCGCGAGTGATTTCCGATCCAGCAAGTTTTTCCAGCCGTAAATAACCATTCCGAACTGCGTTCCCCAGTCGCCGATGTGATTGTCACGAATGACTTCGTGGCCAAGAGACTGGGCGATGCGCGCAAGTGCCTCCCCCAGCACGGTGCTGCGGATGTGTCCGACGTGCATCGGCTTGGCTACGTTGGGCGAACCGAAGTCGATCACGATCCGGCGTGGAGATGTCGATCTTGCCACCCCAAGCCGTTCGTCTCGAAGAACCTCGCCAGCTTGTTTGGCAACGGCGTCCGTGCGCAAAGTGAAATTGATGAAGCCGGCGCCCGCGACGGTGGGCGCCTCGCACCATTCGTCAACGTCGAGGTGTTTGAGAA
>JALYUC010000161.1 GCA_030853965.1 Verrucomicrobiota bacterium
CTCTATGGCTTCTGACGGTGGCACAATGACACTTTTGATTGCGGTTTGGGGAGCGGCCACGGGCACAATTGCAGTGGGAATCCAGCTCGTCCAGCACTTCTCCGACCGCGCACGCCTTTCTGTAAGAGCTTCCATGAGCCAACGCATTGATCGAGAAAACCCTGTACCTCGGCTTGCCGTGGAAGTTGAGGTATCAAATCGAGGACGGCGTCCGCTGGCAATCGAACATATCGGAATTGTAATTCCGAATGAGACAAAGCCGGAACCGAATGTCAGGAGGGTGCGAACTGCTGCAACACTCTTTGACGCGCGATCCGCAGGGAACTTTCTGCGTTTGGGGGAGGAAGACAAACACACGGTCCGCCAAGATTTCTTTTCTCAGAAATGGGCGCGCGCGCTTTGGGAACAAGGCAAAACCGCGAAAGCCTTTGTTCGACTCACATCGGGTAAGGAACACGTCGTGAGGTTTTATCTGATCGACCCGAAGAGTTTTCCGCCAGACATTCAACCGCCTGCTACGCAGGCCTAACGAGAAAGAGCTGAGCCACCGCTGGCGGCGCTGGGCTTCGCAAACACAAGAAATTTTCTCATGAAATTAAACGTGGACTTCACAGCGGCCAGCGGTTGGCTCCAGCGATTGGTTAGGTCCTTCCTGCGCGAAGCACTTCAACAATTTCCCTTAAGATCTCGCTCACAAGAGCCGGCAGCTCCTTGATGTCGCGATCGTAAGTCTGTGCCCACAGGTGCTTATCGGTGGTAGCCTCAACCAGCTGAACATTGACTCGGATGCGGTCACCCGCCCGCAGAACGCTGCCTTCCAGAACGTGTGCCACCCCAAGCTTTTCGACGATCTCGCGCAGATTGCGGGTAGCTCTGCCTCTGTACTGCATGACCAAAGTAGGACTGATAACCTTTAGATCCGGAATCTTAGCGAGATCAGCCACAATCTGCTGATACACATCATCCGCTAACACTGTGTCGCCAGCTTCGGACATATTCTCGAATGGAAGAACCGCAATACTGGAATTCCTCTGGGAAGATGCCTTCTTGGTGACCACGGCATGTCCTGATGGGCGTGACGATGTCCGATCCAAATAGCCATTAAGCAGAATAGCCCCACTTACAATCAGCGCTGCAATGATGACGGAACGGTTCATAGACCTAACGAGAATAAGATGAGCTACGGCCACCGAGAGCGAGGGATGACCGGAGTGAAAGTGTGGAAGCCACTTGAAACGTGAACGTGCGCCGGGTGGCCGTTAGCTCCATCGCATGGTTAGGCCCCTTCGTTATCACAAACTGTCCAGGATATCCTTTCGAGTCGGCCTTTGCCATCCTTTGCTTGCGCGCTTATCCAAGTCACCACGCTTGTATCCACAGTGGGGACAACGAGGCTTTGTGGCGTCAAGATAGCGCTGGCAACTTGGGCATTTGCTCAATGGGTCTGGCCTTGGTCTGTTACCTCTGTGTGCCATATTCCTCCTCGCTGAGCGAGCTCAGAGCCATCGAACTGGAATCTCCTTCAGGTGGCGGCATAGCTCAGAATGCGGTCGTAAGCCACGACAAAACTCCTCAAGCATAAGCCAGCTCGGCGATGGCCGAGGGAAATCGAACTCTGAGCCTTGCCCCTCGGCGGTCGCTGCAAGTTCGGGCGACGACAGGTCGCAGGTCTGAGCCAGACGCACGAAAAACCCGCGCAAATACTGGAGCACCTGCTCGAAATGCGTCTCCGCTAGAGCGACGAAGTAGCTGGCCGCGTGCTTCTGAATACGGAGCTGCGATCTCGGAGTGACGAGAAGCCGGAAGAGCGTGTCATATGGTAGCTCGAGGCCGAGCGAGGCCGTACGATCTTCGCCATGAATGTGCGTGCGCGGATCCCAAACCATGTGCCAGTAGCTGATTGGTGCCGTTGTGGTCACGCTGCGCGTCCAGGCCTAACTACAATTAGACGAAAGTCTGTTTCGCCTATTTCGGCTTTTCTCCACGGAGCACTCCCGGTAAAAGGAAAGCATGCTTTCTCCTTTAGTAGCGGTTTCCGCACGCGACAAGCCCAAACTGCTCGATCAAGTGCACGTAAAAGCTTCGCTCACGTGCCGACGGCAATGTTAATTAGACACGATGTTTTATGTGTACGTGCTTCAATCCAAAACCGATCGGGGCCTCTACATTGGTTTCTCGAAAAACCTGAAACAACGATTGGCAGCTCACCACGACGGCAAGGCTTTCGCTACATCGTTCAGAGGACCGTGGAAACTGATTTACTATGAAGCTTACCTTGAAGAAAATGATGCCTTACGTCGCGAGAAATATCTTAAGAGCGGAGGCGGGAGAAGATTTCTTAAAAGCCAATTGAAGAATTATCTCGGAAAAATCCCACTTCGTGCAACCGCGTGAGCGAGTGTCCCAGAACCGCAGCAGGCAGCCTAGAACGCAGCGGGCTTTTTGCGCGGATACCCACGTGCTCAATAAGCCGGGCTTGGGCATCAGAAGTCCGCTCGACTGAGACACTCGCGTGCGCTCGTTTACAAGATCGACATGTTAAGGCATTAAAAGATTAGCATGTCGCAAACGATCCAGCCGCATTCCCGCGTCGTTTCGGGGAAACGCAAATTCACTATCGTAGCCAGCCAGTTTAATGCGCATTACGTCCAAGGCCTCGTCCATCACGCAACCGAAGAGCTGCGCGCGCTTGCGCCCAACGCGATCGTCACCTTACACGAAGTGCCGGGTGCATTCGAAATCCCGATCGTTGTCCGCGAGCTGGCCTCGCAGAAAAAGGAAAATGCGATCATCGCCGTCGGTGTGATCTTGAAAGGCAAAACAAATCACGCCGAAAATCTCAGCCGCTCAGTGACCGATGCACTGCAGAGCATCGCGGTCGAGCATGGCATGCCCGTGATTAATGTTGTCCTCAGCTTCAATAATGAAACTCAAGCGCGCGAGCGATGTTTGGAGAAGAGGATCAACCGCGGAACGGAAGCGGCGCGCGCTGCTGTCCAAATCGCAAACGTGATGAGCGATCTGCGCGGAAAATAGGATATGGGTAAACGGCGAAAGGCGCGCGAAGCAGCCATCCAGTATCATTTTTGGCGCGATTTGCAGCGCGGTGAAGCGCCTGAGCAGATAGACCAATTCTGGGATTTTTGTCCGATGAAGCCGAACGTGCGCGAATTTGCACAGCCATTAATTGAAGGCATGATCGCGCACTTGCCCGAAATCGATGACCGCATTCGTAAGTATTGCGAGAATTACGAATTCCACCGCATCTCGCCGGTCGATCGCAACGTTCTTCGACTCGCGATCTACGAGATGCTTCATCGAGACGATATTCCGCCGGTTGTCTCGATCAACGAGGCTATCGAACTCGCAAAAACCTTCGGCGGCGCTGATTCTGGACGTTTCGTCAATGGCATTCTCGACCGGGTGAAAGACGATCTGACTCGTCCGCTGCGCGAAGCCGCGCGAAAGGATACTTTGTAGTCACGGCGCTCTGTCGCCGTGTTTTTTAAGACTAAAGCGCCTCGACAGAGCGAGGCGACTACAGCATGAAGTTCTTTGAAACGCTCGCCCAGACATTTGCCGCTAAGCCCATTGACTGGGACGAACTGGAAGCAGCGCTCATTCGGGCTGACATCGGTGTGCCGATTACGGCGCGTATCATTAAAAAGCTGCAAGATCGCGAAGCGTGGTCTTTGCTGGGAATAAATAACGTTATCGAAGTGGCGCGCGAAGAGATCTTGCGCGTCCTGCCGCCAAATTCAGATTTGATTGAGCCGCTGAAAGAAAAGCCGAAAGTCATTTTGATTGTCGGCGTCAACGGAACCGGCAAAACGACATCGACCGCGAAGCTCGCGCATTATCTTCAAGGTAGGGGCGGTTCACCTGAACCGCCCGCGGGCGATTGGGGTCAATCGCCCCTACCCAAGCGGCATACGGTTCTGCTTGCCGCGGCCGACACTTTTCGCGCGGCGGCCATTGAGCAACTTGGCATTTGGGCGGAGCGGGTCGGGGTAGAAATGGTTCATGGCAAGTACAACGCTGATCCCGCCGCGCTTTGTTACGACGCGTATCAAATGGCGCAAAAGAGGAACATCCAGTTTCTTCTTTGCGATACGGCCGGGCGCCTGCACACCAAGAGTAATTTGATGGCCGAGCTCGAGAAAATAAAACGCACCCTTGCCAAGCAGGATACGAGCGCGCCGCATGAAATCCTGCTCGTGATCGATGCAACCACCGGCAGCAATGCCGTGAATCAGGCGCGCGAATTTCATCAAGCCCTCGGCCTGACCGGGTTGATCGTCACTAAACTCGACGGCTCCGGCAAAGGCGGCATCGTCGTCGCCATCCAGGATGAATTCGGAATCCCAACCCGCTTCGTCGGCACGGGCGAAAAGTTGGAGGATTTCGCACCGTTCGACGCCCGCGCTTACATCGACAATCTACTTTAGAAAAGAGTTACAAAAGTTACATAGTTACAACGGTCACAACACTGATCCCATGTAACTTTGTAACCCTTGTAACCATTTAACGAAAAATGCTTCGTTTCATTGCGTCCCGGCTCCTCCAGATGATTCCGGTGCTGCTTGTCATCGCCGTCCTCACGTTCACGATGATTCGCCTCGCGCCAGGCGGGCCCTTTTCGAGCGAAAAAAATATTCCGGCGGAAATCCAAAAGAACCTCGACGCTTACTACGGTCTGGACCTTCCGGTACATCGACAATTCCTTCGCTGGTTCAGTAACGCCGTGCGCGGCGACCTCGGTCCATCCACGCGTTACTCGAGTCGCACGGTTAACGAGTTGATCGCGGAGTCCTTTCCCATTTCGGCTGAGCTCGCAGGCTGGTCGTTGCTCGTCGCCATCACCATTGGCCTCTTCTCCGGAATTATCGCGTCGATTCATCGGAATACGGCCGCGGATTACATTCCGAGTTCGCTCGCACTGGTTGGAATCTCGATTCCAAATTTCGTTTTGGGTCCGCTGCTCGTGTTAGTTTTCGCACTCCACTTTGGACGGTTTCGCGTCTTCGGTTGGGACCAGCCGATTGATCGCGTCCTGCCCGCGCTGACACTGGGTGCAGCCTACGCCGCCTACATCGCGCGCCTCGCGCGCGGTGGCATGGTCGAAATTTTGTCGGAGGATTTTATTCGGACCGCACGCGCGAAAGGCGCCTCGGAAACGCGCGTGATTTTGAAACATGCGCTGCGCGGCGGTTTGATTCCGGTGATCAGTTATCTCGGACCGACAGCCGCAGCTTTACTCACCGGATCGTTTGTTGTTGAAACAATTTTCCAAATTCCCGGGCTCGGCCGCAATTTCGTTAACGCAGCATTCAATCGCGACTACACCATGGTGCTCGGTTGCGTTTTATTTTACGCGGCGCTCATCGTCCTCTTCAATTTGATTGTTGATCTTGTCGTCATTTGGATGAATCCGCGGTTGAAGTTCGAATGAGCGCGATTGTCGATCCGCCAGTGCTCGACCAGGCTGAGAGGGGAACGTCGCTTGGCCGTGATGCCTGGCATCGCCTGGCCAAAAACAAAATGGCGATCATCTGCGCGATTATTTTGATTGGACTCGCGCTAGCTGCGTTTCTCGCCCCACTCTTTCTGAAACAATCCTACGAAACGCAAAATCTCTCGCTCGGCGCGACGCCGCCCAGCTCGGAGCACTGGCTCGGCACGGATACGCTCGGTCGCGATTTGCTTGTCCGAATTTTATACGGCGGACGCGTTTCGCTCGCCGTTGGACTTTGCGCAACTGCGGTCGCGCTTGTTATCGGTGTGATCTACGGTGCCATCTCCGGTTTTCTTGGCGGCAAGATCGACATCTTCATGATGCGCATCGTCGACATTATCTTCGCGCTGCCGTTCACCGTGTTCGTCATTCTACTGATGGTTTTTTTCGGTCGAAAATTTGTTCTACTCTTCGTCGCCATCGGTGCGGTGCAATGGCTGGTCATGGCGCGGATCGTTCGCGGACAAGTCATGTCGATCCGCAAAATGGAATTCATCGAAGCAGCTGAAGCACTCGGCCTGTCCAAATTGCGCATCATTTTTCGCCACATCATTCCGAATGCGCTTGGACCGATTATCGTTTACGCGACGCTGACGGTGCCGGCAGTGATGTTGCTCGAAGCGTTCTTGAGTTTTCTCGGGCTGGGCGTGCAGCCGCCGATGAGTTCGTGGGGGGTGCTCATCAAAGACGGCGCGGACAGCATGGAAGAATTTCCCTGGCTCTTAATTTTTCCAGGATTGACTCTCGCGCTCACGCTTTTCTCGCTCAATTTTCTTGGCGATGGTCTGCGCGACGCGCTGGACCCACGCACATCGAAAGATTAAGAAAAACAACGCGCGTCATGTTGAGCAGAGCGAAACATCTCTCAGAAGGTCTAAAAGTTTTTGAGAGGCCCCTCGCTCCGCTCGGGATGACAGTGAGCTTCTTTTCTCGCGCACGATGAGTTCCGAACTTCTTCGCGTTGAAAATCTGCGCACGTATTTTCATACTCGCGCCGGAACAATCCGCGCCGTTGATGGCATTTCCTTCTCGATCAACGCCGGCGAGACGCTCGGCATCGTCGGTGAATCAGGCTCGGGTAAATCGGTCGCGTGTTTGTCGGTGCTGGGTCTGATGCCGTCGGCTCGGGGTGGAATCGATCGCGGCGACGTCTGGTT
>JALYUC010000178.1 GCA_030853965.1 Verrucomicrobiota bacterium
ATGCAGATGTTAAGCGCGGGCGGTCTGCCCGTGTTGACTGATGAAGGGCGTGCCGCGGATGAAAATAATCCGCGCGGCTATTTTGAATTCGAGCCGGTGAAACGGCTTCGGACCGATCGATCGTGGCTTGAGCAAGCGCGAGGACGCGCCGTGAAAATCATTCATCTTCTCATCCCCGAATTGCCCACCGATGGTCGCTTCAAATATCGCGTGATTTTGATGAAGCGATCGCTCGATGAAATTCTTGTGAGCCAGCGGGTCATGTTGCAGCGGCAAGGCAAGCCGAGCGCCGATGCAGCGGTGCTCAGAAAAATTTTCCAACAGCAACTTCTCGAGCTCGAATCTTATCTCGCCGGTCACATCACTTTTTCGACGTTGTCGGTCGATTATCAATCCCTAATCGAAAATCCGCTGTGCCATGTCGAGGAAATCAATTCGTTCCTTGGCGGTGGCCTCGATGTCGCACCGATGGCGCGCGCAGTTGATCCCGCTCTTTACCGGCAGCGATTGTAGCGGCGCAAACTCGTGCGACTTTAGGAGTTGATCTGCCGTGGTATTCTTCAGCCATGACACGCAAAGCTTTCGTTCTCTCCTTAGCGGTGCTCGCCATTGTCCAGCTCGCACCTTTTGCGCGCGCCCAAGAGGTAGATGGCAGCGACCTGCGTAGAGAGCAGCGCGAACGACAAGAGAGGTTCTACAAACTATCAATTGAAGAACAACTAAAGCTGCGCGCCGCGGAGCAGAAGGCAGCGGGAGATCCCGACGTGCAAGCCGCCCTGGAAAAGAGAAATAAGGCGATTCAGGAATTCCGCGCCGCGCTGCGGGCGAGCATGCTCAAGTCCGATCCGACTCTTGAACCGATTCTCGACCAACTGGCGATCGGTGCCAAGCGGGCGCCCTAGGATTGATGCGGTGGTCGCCGCCGTGAGTTCGATCAAAGATTGATTGAACGCACGGTAATCGCTGAGCATCATACTCGCGCGATGGCAGAGACATCCATTCAGCACGTCTATGCGCGAGAGATTCTCGATTCGCGCGGTAATCCCACCATCGAAGTCGATGTGCATCTTGAAGATGGATCGCTCGGTCGCGCGGCGGTACCGAGCGGCGCGAGCACCGGTGAGCATGAAGCGTGGGAGTTGCGCGACGGCGAAAAAAAACGTTTCGGCGGGAAGGGTGTGACGCGGGCAGTAGTAAATGTGAACGACAAAATCGCCCCGGCGCTTGTCGGCATGGACGCACGCGAGCAAGCAAAGATCGACAATAAAATGATCGAGCTGGATGGCTCGGCCAATAAAAAGAATCTCGGGGCGAATGCGATGCTCGGCGTTTCGCTGGCGGTTGCTCACGCCGCCGCTGCCGCAGAAAACGTTTCACTCTTTCGTTATCTCGGCGGTGACGCCGCGCGCGTTTTGCCGGTGCCGATGATGAACATTCTGAACGCGGGCGCGCATTCGGATGCACCGATCGATTTTCAGGAATTCATGATCATGCCGAAAGGCGCGCCAACTTTCGCGGAAGGTTTGCGCTACGGCGCAGAAGTCTTCCACGCGCTCAAAGGCGTGCTGCAAGATCGACATCTTTCCACCAACGTCGGCGACGAGGGCGGTTTCGCGCCGCAGCTTAAATCCGCGGACGATGCGCTCGAATCAATTGCTGCCGCTGTCAAAAAGGCTGGTTACAAATTTGGCGAGGAAATCTTTGTCGCGCTCGATCCTGCAGCCTCTGAGTTTTTTGATGCGGAGCAAAACGCTTATGTTTTCAAAAAATCAGACGGCTTGAAACGCACGGCCGACGAGTTAGTCGAGTACTATGTCGATCTTTGCGCGCGTTTCCCGATCATCTCGATCGAGGACGGTTGCGCAGAAAATGATTGGGACGGCTGGAGAAAATTGACCGCGCGTCTGGGCGATAAAATCCAGCTGGTCGGAGACGACCTCTTCGTCACGAATGTCGAATTTTTGCGCAAAGGAATTGCGGAACACGTGGCGAATTCAATTTTGATCAAGGTCAACCAGATCGGCACGCTTACGGAAACCTTGGCGACGATCGATCTGGCGACGAAGAATAATTATACGTCGGTCATCAGCCATCGCTCCGGCGAAACGGAAGACACCACCATCGCCGATATCGCCGTGGCGACGAATGCCGGGCAGATAAAAACGGGTTCGCTTTGCCGCACGGACCGCGTCGCCAAATACAATCAGCTCCTGCGAATTGCGGAAGAACTGGGTGACAAAGCCGTTTACGGCGGTAAGATGCGCTGAAGTGGATCAGACCTACGGGGATTTCCGCGCACGGCGCGAAGCCACAGTTTGGCAGCGATTGAATCGTGTTCTCAAGGTCCTTCTCTTCCTCGCGTTCTGGCTCGTCGTGGTCAGCCTGTTTGTGCCACCGTACAAGAAGCTGAATGCGAGCCGCGCGGAGATCGACAATCTGCAAGCACAGGTGAACGAGCAGAAGATGCTGTTGGCGCGACAAACGCGCGAGGCGGCTCTACTTAAGACAGACGCAACGTATCTGGAAACGATTGCGAGGGACCGTCTCGATTTGATGAAGGAGGGTGAAACCATTTTTCGCTTGGAACAGGGTTCGCCCGGGAAGCGCAAAGCCAAATAGTTGTAAAGGCGCTCGCCGCGGCGAGCGCGTGTTTATTTAGATCGGCGTTTGACACAAACGCCGCCACAACGCTTATGTTTCTCCATGGCTAATGAGCCTGCGACCATCGACGCAGAAGATTTGAAATCGCGCGTAGGCGAGCTGCGGAGGTTTCTTTGACCTCTCGAAACTTCAGGAAAAGTTAGCCGCGCTCGAGGCGCGGATGAGCGCGCCCGATTTCTGGAACAATCGCGAGCGTGCCCAGGCGGATGTGGAGGAAGTATCGCGATTGCGCTCGCTCATCAATCCATTTCAAGAGCTCGAGCGCGAGATCAACGATTTCGAAGCGTTGCAACAACTCGCGACCGAGGAACAGGACGAAGCGCATCGCGCACAAGCGGAGCGCGAAGTCGCAGCGGACCACGATCGCTTGATTCACAAACTCGAGGAATTCGAGCTGCGCCAATTTCTTTCCGGCGAGAACGATCGCAACAACGCATTCGTTACGATTCACTCCGGCGCCGGCGGGACGGAATCCTGCGATTGGGCCGACATGTTGTTACGCATGTATCAACGTTGGATGGAGAGAAGCGGGTTCAAATCACAAACCGTGGACATTCAGCAAGGCGAAGAAGTTGGTATTAAATCGGTAACGCTGCTCGTGAGCGGTGAATACGCTTACGGTCATCTTCAGACTGAGCGAGGCGTGCATCGGCTCGTGCGCATCTCGCCCTTTGACGCAAACAAACGGCGCCATACTTCCTTTGCCAGTGTCGATGTCGTGCCGGAGATCGCCGAATCGGCCCCGATTGAGATCAATCCGGCTGACCTCGAGATCGACACATTTCGGAGCGGCGGCAAAGGCGGACAGAACGTCAACAAAGTGGAGACGGCCGTGCGCATTTTACACCGGCCGAGCGGGATTGTTGTCGCGTGTCAGGCGGAGCGGAGTCAGGGACGCAATCGCGAGTTGGCGATTAAAATGTTGAAGGCGAAGCTCTATGAAATCGAGCAGGACAAAAAAAGGGCGGAGATAGATCGACAATATGGTGAGAAAGGCGACGTCGCGTGGGGCAGCCAAATCCGGTCGTACGTTTTTCAACCATATCAAATGGTGAAAGATCACCGCACCGGCGCTGAAACGAGCAACGTGCAGGAAGTCATGGACGGCAACATCGACATGTTCATTCAGGCCAAGCTGCGCGGCGAAAAGGCGAAAAGCGACGGAAACTGCAGCGAAGTTTAGGCCACTAATTGCAAACGAAATCGAGCGTCGAACTCGCCGTCATTGTGTTTACGACAGCAAGCTAGACACGCGATCATGCGTCGAATTTTCCGGACGCGCGCGAAATCGCGGCGGCAGCTTGGACAACGGTAAAGAAAGCGGCGCAGCCGTTCGCTGATTGGAAACGGTAGGTTATGGCAGCGCGATTCGTCCGCTATTCCGAGGTCGCGGCAAGCTTGGCGCCATTCTGGACCGTGCGGCGAAATTCGGCTGCGATTTACTCGGAATTGCGCCAGAAAATGCGCAAGTTCATGGCGAAGGGTCCGATCGATCTCAGCCGTGCCATGTCTGGCTAATCGCAGATTGAGCGAGATGATCTTGTCTATGTAATTGGCGCGTCCGGCTGCACTTTTTAAGCGGGAACTCCATTCAACGCGGACAAGGTGCGCAATCTTTGCCGCGCCGTTCTGTTGAAGCAGCTCGCCAGCGATACACTCTAGAACGACATCGCGGCCGGGAGTGCTTGTCGATCTTTCAAAAACAAGCTCGAGCTGCTCAGGCAACAGCATAGGCGCTGCTTTTCCGCCTTATGAGGCGGTCGACAATTTCCAAAATCGCTTTGCTCGCCATTTCAATTTCGTCCGGGGTCGTTTGTTTTCCTAACGAGAAGCGAACCGCCGAACGGGCGCGTTCAATCGGCAGGCCCATCGCGAGCAAGACGTGCGAAGCTACCACTGAGCCGACCATGCAGGCCGAGCCGCTCGACGCGCAGACGCCTTTCAAATCGAGCGCGATCAAAAGCATCTCCGAATCGAGACCGACGAAGCTGACGTTCAGAGTGTTGGCCAGGCGAGGGGCCCCGTCGGCATTTTGTTCTGCCTGTGGAAATGTTTCCGAAATCGACTCCCCCAACTCGTTGCGCAAAAGCAATTGTCGATCTTGCTCCGATTCGCGATCACGCAGTGTGAAATCGGCAGCGGCCGCCATGCCTGCAATTGCGGCAACGTTTTCCGTTCCCGGCCGGCGTTCATTCTCATGTGCACCACCGAACATGATCGGTTGGATCGACAATCCACTGCGCAGAAAAAGGAAGCCGGTGCCTTTCGGTCCGTAAAATTTGTGTCCGGCGAAGCTCGCGGCGTCTACGAGTGAAATGTCGATGTCGATCTTGCCGAAGGATTGCACCATGTCGCTGTGCAGGAGTGCGCCGCGCTCACGACAGATTTTGGATATCTCGTGCATAGGTTGGATAACGCCGGTCTCGTTGTTAGCCGCCATGATGGAGACCAAGCGTGTCTCCGGCCGAATCGTTTCGGCAAGCTGGTCAAGATCGACAAGCCCATCATCGGAAACGTTGAGCCATGTCACTTCAAAACCTTCGTGCTTCTCCAAATATTCGAAGGTATTAAGCACCGCGTGATGTTCCGCTTTGTTCGAGATGATGTGGCCACCGCGCGACGTTCGGCATCGTGCAAGTCCAAGCACAGCCAGATTGCATGACTCGGTGCCACCGCTTGTGAAAATTATTTCGTGCGGCTTCGCCCGAAGCAGCGCGGCGAGTTTGTCGCGGGCGTTATCGATGGCGGCGCGCGTTTCGCGCCCGGCCGCATGCACGCTCGACGGATTTCCGAAATGTCGATCCAGATACAGCAACATCGCTTCGCGCGCTTTATCACACAGCGGCGTGGTCGCGTTGTAATCGAGGTAAATCACGGTCGATGTTTGTTGTCGGATCTCTTGTGAACGATCTGAAGCTGTGTTTCTTCGTAAAACACCAGCGAATCCGGCGGCACACTTTGCATAAGGAAGACGTTGCCCCCGATTGTCGATCTTGCGCCGATCACCGTTTCACCGCCGAGCACAGTCGCGTTCGGATAAATCGTGACGTCGTCTTCGACCGTGGGATGTCGTTTGCCGCCTTTTTTGATTTTGCCGTGTTCGTCTTTTTGAAAGCTGCGCGCGCCCAAAGTTACGGCGTGATACAACTTCACGCGCGATCCGATTTCGCAGCTCTCGCCAATCACCACGCCGGTGCCGTGATCGATGAAAAAATGCGAACCGATCTTGGCGCCGGGATGAATATCGATCCCGGTGCGGCCGTGCGCCCATTCCGTCATGATGCGCGGGATGAGCGGAAGATCTTTGAGATACAACACGTGGGCCATGCGTTGAATGCCAATGGCTTCGAGTGCGGGATAGGCGAGAATGATTTCTTCGTAACTTTTCGCCGCCGGATCGCCTTCGTAGGCGGCGTCGATGTCCGTCCAAAGCATTTTGCGCAGGTCGGGCAGCTGCGACATAAATGAATCGAGGAGTTCGTCCGCCTTGGCGTTGGTCGCGTCGCTTGCCGGAAAATCCCCGAGACTTTTGCAAATCTCCGGCTTGAGCCGTTGGCGCAAACTTTTCATTCGGCTGCGCGTGACATCGGGCAAGTCGCCCGAATCGGCGAGCGCTTCGCCGCGGAAACCCGGGAACATCAAACTCATCAGGTCGGCGCAGGCCGACTCGATGGCCGCGCGCGACGGCAGGACCGCCGCGGCATCGAGATAGTTGATGCCGCCGGTTTCGCTATATGTCTGAAGCAGTTCTTCGACTGCATCGCGCACGGTTGTTTCCATCGCAGGAAGTATGCGCTGCGTTTCTAGGCAATCAAAACGATTCGTTGAAACGTTGAAGAGTTGAAGGGTTGAAGCGATTAAGCTAAGGCAGTTGAGCGGGGACGACAAAAACCCGGCCGCTTTATCGCCTAATTGTTACAAACGTTAATGAAAACAACGAAACCGTTTGAAGTCGGAGGACTGCCGCCGGACGAACTGAACGCGTTCCTTTCCGCCACGCATTCGGATCCGTTCCGAGTGCTCGGCCCACACAGGCAGGGCGACGATCTCGCCATTCGCGTTTTTCGACCCGACGCACAAAAGATCGACATCGTCTTGGATCGACCATCGAACGGACAGCTTCCGGCAGAGAAAATTCATACCGATGGTTTTTTCTGCGTCAGAGTGCCGGGGGCGACGCGGGACGTGGATTATCACCTTCGCCTCACCGGCTGGGATGGATCGGAACGTGTGATGCGCGACCCGTATCGATACGGCCCGATTATGGGTGAAGTCGATTTGCACCTTTTCGCCGAGGGGCAGCATTGGCAGATTTACGATAAGTTTGGCGCGCATTTGCGCGCGATTGGCGGGGACGCCGGCGTTTACTTTGCGGTTTGGGCGCCGAACGCGCAACGCGTGAGCGTCGTGGGGGATTTCAATGGTTGGGATGGCCGCGTCAATCCAATGCGCAAACTCGTCGGCAGCGGCGTGTGGGAATTATTTTTGCCAGGCGTCAAAGAAGGTGCGCACTACAAATTCGAAATCCGCGCGCATTCGGGCGCGCTCCTGCTCAAGAGCGATCCATTCGCGTTTTTCAATCAGCACGGGAAATCGACCTCATCGCTTACTTACAATTTAGAGCGTTACCAGTGGAACGACGGCGAATGGATGACGCGGCGTCAGCAGAAAGATTGGACCAAAAGCGCGGTGAGCATGTACGAAGTGCATCTCGGGTCGTGGCGGCGGCGTGCCGAGGAAGGAAACCGACATCTCAGTTATCTGGAGTTTGCCGAGACGTTGCTGCCGTATGTCGTCGACATGGGTTACACCCACATCGAGTTGATGCCGATAGCAGAGCATCCATTCGAAGGATCATGGGGTTATCAAGTCACGAATTATTACGCGCCCACCAGTCGCTTCGGCACGCCTGACGAACTTCGTTATTTTATCGACAAATGTCACCAGGCGGGAATCGGCGTGGTGATGGATTGGGTGCCGGCGCATTTTCCGAAAGACGCACACGCCCTGGCCGAATTCGACGGCACCGATCTCTACGAACACATGGACCCGCGACAGGGCGAGCACCAGGATTGGGGCACGCTCATTTTTAACTTCGGTCGCAACGAAGTGCGCAATTTCCTGATCGGCAATGCGCTTTTTTGGCTCGATAAATATCACATCGACGGCCTGCGCGTGGACGCAGTGGCCTCGATGCTTTATCTCGATTATTCACGCGAGCCGGGCCAATGGATCCCGAATGTTTACGGCGGTCGTGAAAATCTCGACGCGATCCATTTCCTGAAACGATTCAACGAAGTTTGCTACGAGCGTTTTCCCGGCGTTATCACCATTGCTGAAGAATCAACCGCCTGGCCGGGCGTATCGCGGCCGACTTATCTGGGCGGCCTCGGTTTCGGATTTAAATGGAACATGGGGTGGATGCACGACTTTCTCGAATACATGTCGCTCGATCCGATTTTCCGGAGGTTTCATCACGGCAACATCACGTTCTCGCTCCTCTACGCGTTTCAAGAACACTTTGTTCTCGTGCTTAGCCACGATGAAGTCGTCTACGGCAAACGTTCCCTGATCGCAAAAATGCCGGGCGACGAATGGCAGAAATTCGCTAATCTGCGGATGTTTTACGGCTGGATGTACGGACATCCCGGCAAAAAGTTGCTCTTCATGGGTGGCGAATTCGGCCAGGTCAACGAATGGAATCACGATACGAGCCTGGACTGGCACCTGCTCGAGTTGCCAAGGCACGATGGGTTGCGCAGGCTCGTGCAACATCTCAACTACACCTACAGGAGCGAACCAGCGCTATGGCAGCAGGACGATAGCTATGAGGGATTCGAATGGATCGATTTCCACGACGCGGATAACAGCGTCGTTTCGTTTTTGAGAAAATCGCGCGAGGGAGAGATCATCGTTTTTGTGGTGAATGCGACGCCGATGGTGCGCCACGACTATCGCCTCGGCGTGCCCGAGTCAGGATTTTACCGGGAGATCATCAATACCGACGGGGAAACATACGGCGGCAGTAACGTGGGTAATTACGGAGGTGCGCAGAGCGACAGCACGGCTTGGATGGGCCGGGAACATTCTGTGATGATTCATTTGCCGCCACTGGCGACGGTCGCCTTCAAGTTGGAACGGTAATATGTTGTCGATCTTGCCATCTAATCTTGATACTCGACATGTTCCCGCGATTTTTTAATACTCTCCATACACCTATGAAAAAGAACAACGTCGCCGGCTTTACTTTGATTGAAATGCTCGTCGTCATCGCAATCATCGCCACGATTGCGGCCTTTGCGCTGCCGGCCATCACGGGCGCCCTGACACGCGGTCAACTAACGCAGGCCGTCAGCAACGCGCGCCAAGTGCATCTCGCCACTTTTTCGATGGCGACAGATGGCACGCAGACTGGTGACGCCAAATATGGATGGCCCGGAGATTTGGCGGCGGCCGCTGCTCCAAACACAATCACTACCGTTTCGCAGTTTGTTCAAAGGCTGGTTGACAATGATTACTTAAAGCCGGGCGACCTGAAAGTTTTTGCCGCATCCGGCGTTAGTCCTTGGAACGGGACTTACGCTCCGCCACCCGACGCGTCAAGTGCGGGGACCTTGAGCCCGCCGTTTAATGCCACCACCAATTGCGCGTTCAAAGTTTACAAGGTGAAGGAGAGCGATGCAGCCGATTCTATTTTTCTCGCGACAAAGAATTTTTCAAAAACCGGCAACGCTTCTACGGCAGTCTCGGCCACGGCCGCTCCCTTTGGTGACAAAGGTTTTGTCATTTTCCACAAGGGAGGAGACGGCACCTATTACAAAAGGCAGCAGGCGGCTTCCAATCTTCTTGGCACCGTGCCGGGTCAGACAGATCCAACTGCTAACGAATCGAACGATTCGTATTTACAGCAGCAGTAACTTTATCGGTTCTCCGTTATCGATCCAAACTCGCCGTCGCTAACGCGAGTGCGAATTCTCATTTTCGGACGAACGGTCGCGACGCTCCGAATTAGTTTCCCACGCTCATCCGTCGTGATGCTGTAGCCGCGGCGCAAGGTTGCGTCGGGACCGAGCACGCGCAGAATGCTTTCCACTTCCCGAAAACGATGCTTGGCGAGTTCGAGTATGTGTGGCGGGAGCGCCGACAAGCGGCGATAGAGATCGGCAAAACGGTCACGCCGCATCATCATTTCGCGCGCCGGACTGCGCGATTGCAGGATGTCCGCCATGTGAAGAAGCGCACGTTTGCAGTGGTCGATCTTGTGCCTGAGGTGACGATGTAACGTGTCCCGCGCGAGATCGAGCTGCTGTTGCGCGTCGCGCAGTTGTTTGAAAAGCTCGCGTGTAATTGCACGCTTGAACACGTCGAAGCGCCGGCCAAGATCGACAATATCCGGCACGATCAGTTCCGCGGCGGCGCTCGGTGTCGGCGCGCGCAGGTCGGCAACGAAATCGCAAATGGTGAAATCGATCTCGTGGCCGATGGCGGAAACAATCGGCACGCTAAGATCGACAATCGCGCGTGCGAGAATTTCTTCGTTGAACTCCCATAGGTCTTCCATGCTGCCGCCGCCGCGGGCCACTACAATGAGATCGAGCGGTGGCCAATTGTCGTGCGGCGTTGCGAGTTCGCGGATGGCGACGGCGATTTCCGTGGCCGCGCCGGTCCCCTGAACACGAACCGGATTGATCAAAATTTGGAGCCAGGGGGCGCGTCGTTTCAAAACATTGATCATATCGCGAATCGCCGCGCCACTTGGCGAAGTTACGATCCCGATGCGTCGCGGAAATTTTGGGAGCGCGCGTTTGCGTTCCGCAGCGAACAAACCTTCCGCCTCCAGTTTTCGTTTTAGCGCTTCAAACTTTGCCTGCAGCAAACCGAGTCCGCGTGGCTGCAAAATCTGAACACTGAGTTGGTATTGCCCGCGCGCTTCGAAAACGGAGACATTGGCGTAAACCTGCACCTGTGCTCCATCGACAAGTGGTTGCCGCATCGGTGCGAGGGTGTTGCGGAAAATCACGCACGCGATCTGGGCGCGCGCGTCCTTGAGCGTGAAATATTGGTGGCCACTGGGATGCAGTTTGTAATTGGAAATTTCGCCCTGCACCCAAACCGCGCCGAACTTGGTTTCGAGCGTCCCGCGGATACTTCTCGTTAACTCCGCGACGGTGAAAACCTTTGTCGATTTTTGGAAGAAATCGCTCGTCAGTTCCATAAAGGTAATGTCGATCTTCGGAAGCGTGCTGCGCAAGGCACTGTAGCGGCGGTCTATGACCGCCGAAACCAATAGATCCGACGATCACAGAGCGCCGCTACAATAATTCGGCTTGGGCGCCAGACGGTGGTTTCAATC
>JALYUC010000197.1 GCA_030853965.1 Verrucomicrobiota bacterium
ACTTCCCAAGGCAGGTCAGGCGCGCGTAATTATTCTCACATCTGACGATTTGGAGGATTCGGATTGGCGCAAAGCGGCCTACGAGCACTTTATGCGCGACGATTCCACCGAAGATGCTGTTTACGACAGTTACGCATAGTGCCACGTGTTCGGCGAAGTTTTCATCTGCCAGTTTCCATTCACATCAGGCGCAGTCAGTAAGCCGCGTCCGGTTCTTGTGTTATTCGATCTGCAAGAAGACGTGCTTGTTTGCAGAATCACATCTGTCCTGCATCCGACCAACACGCCGTTCGAAACGCGTTGAATCAGCACATGAAACTATGAGCGCTCTTACTACTCACGTGCTCGACACGATGCGGGGTCGTCCAGCCGCGGGAATGAAAATCGAGTTGTGGTCGCTGGATAAAAAGGCGCTCCTCAAAACTATCGAGACGAATAGCGATGGGCGCACCGATGCGCCAATGCTCGACGCAGACGCGATGGCGACCGGCACGTATGAACTTGTTTTTTACGTCGGCGATTATTTCGGCGAGAAAAAATTTCTCGATCGCGTTCCCGTTCGCTTTGCCATTTCCGACGCCGCGGCAAAATATCATGTGCCGCTGCTGGTTTCGCCATGGGCTTACAGCACGTATCGTGGCAGTTAGAGCGCGCGTGATGGTTCCTGCATGAACACGGCTGATTCAGCAGTGGCCGCGCCTGCCGGTCTTGTTGATCTAGCATCTGCACGCATCGGCGGCACCGCGATACTCGCGAACGATGAGTTCTTCGCGGAAAAGGAGAATCTTCTCAAGCCGGGTCGCGGAATCTTCATTCCGGAAAAGTATACCGATCACGGTAAATGGATGGATGGATGGGAAACCCGCCGTCGACGCACCCCTGGGCATGATTGGTGTGTCGTTCATTTGGGACTGCGTGGCATTATAAAACAGGTCGACATCGATACGAATTACTTCCTCGGCAATCATCCTCCCTTCGCATCGCTCGATGCGCTGAGTCTGTCGGATGGCTTTCCGCGCGAGGTCGCTGCTGTTGAAAAGCTTTCTTGGAACCCGGTCCTTGAAAAATCTCCATTACAACCGGGATCCCAGAATCTCTTTGCGACTACGAACGACCAGACATGGACACATGTGCGGTTGAATATTTTCCCGGATGGCGGCGTCGCGCGCCTTCGCGTTTACGGAATTGTCGTTCCCGACTGGAGCAAAATGAAACCCGGTGAACTTGTCGATCTTATCGCCGTGGAAAATGGCGGAGTGGCACTTACCTGCAGCGACATGTTTTTCAGTTCAATGAACAATCTGATCATGCCTGGGCGTTCAGAGAACATGGGCGACGGGTGGGAAACAAAACGACGCCGTGGGCCCGGACACGATTGGATTATTTTGAAACTTGGGAGACCGGGTACTGTCCGCAAAGTCGAAGTCGACACCAATCACTTCAAGGGAAACTACCCCGACACGTGTTCCATTGAAGGATGCGCCGCGCCCAATGCTTCCACCGATGAGCTTGTCAGTGCGAATATTCGTTGGAGCGAGATTCTTCCAAAAACCAAACTGCAAGCTGACACGCGGCATTTCTTCGAGCGGGAACTTTCATCCATCGAGAACTGCACGCACGTCCGGCTGAACATCTATCCCGATGGCGGAGTAAGCAGATTGCGGGTGTGGGGAACCGCTGCGTGACGCCTTGTCATGTCGAGCGAAGTCGAGACATCTCTCATTGTTTTCCGGAGAACAGTAAGAGATTCCTCGACTTCGCTCGGAATGACAAAATGAGCGAGGTCGCGCCATGAGTGATTTTGATTTGCTCGTGCGCGGCCGCGAGCGCGACATCGGAATTGTTGACGGAAAGTTCGCCGCAATTGCTCCAAATCTGCGCGGCAGCGCGAGCGAAGAAATCGACGCGACGAAGATGTCGATCTTTCCCGGCGTGATTGATTCACACGTTCATTTCAACGAACCAGGGCGCACCGACTGGGAAGGATTTGAGACTGGCTCACGCGCCGCAGCGGCTGGGGGAACGACAACCATCTTCGAAATGCCACTGAATGCGCATCCGCCCACAATTGACGGTGCGAGTTTCGACGCGAAACGTGTCGCCGCCGAAAAAAGTTCGTTGGTCGATTTCGGTTTGTGGGGCGGACTCATTCCCGGAAATCTCGATCAACTCGAAACGCTGCGAGATCGTGGTGTGGTTGGGTTGAAAGCATTCATGTGCAACAGCGGCGTCGACGATTTCCCGCACGTAACGATGTCGATCTTGCACGACGGAATGAAGCGCGCGGCGGCTCTCGATTTACTCGTCGCCGTCCACGCCGAATCAGAAGAAATGACCCAGCGATTAACGCTAGAGAAACTCGCTGCCGGCAAAACAACGGTCGCGGATTATCTCGAATCTCGTCCCGTCGAAGCGGAACTTGATGCTATTCAGTGCGCGGTCGATCTCGCGCACGAAACTGGATGCCGACTCCATATCGTCCATGTGAGCTGCGGTCGCGGCGTTGAATTGGTCATCGCCGCACGCGCAAACGGCGTAAACGTAACGTGCGAGACTTGTCCGCATTATCTGCTCTTCACGGGCGGTGATATGAAGAAAATCGGTGCGATGGCAAAATGCGCGCCACCGCTTCGTGATCTTTTGGAACATCGCGCTCTCTGGCGTCGGCTTGATAAAGTTACGACGATCGGTTCGGATCACTCCCCTTCCCCGCCAGAAATGAAGCAACGCGAAAATTTCTTCGAAGTCTGGGGCGGGATATCGGGCGCGCAACATTTGCTGCCGTTGCTCGCCGATAAAATCCCGCACGAACAACTGGCGAAATTAACGAGCGAGAGTGTCGCGCAACGTTTCGGTATCGCCCAGAAAGATGGCATTGCCATCGGCAAGGATGCTGACTTGTCGATTGTCGATCTTGCCGATGTGGATGTTGTTACGGCCGAGTCCCTGCACTACCGGCACAAACAAAGTCCATATCTCGGTCGGAAGTTGCCCAGAATCGTCCGCACAATTTTGCGGGGACAAACGATCTATCACGGTGGTAAACTCGCCGCCCAGCCGATCGGACGGTTCGTTCGGCCACCACCGTGACAACGCAAACGAGTTTCGATTCCAACGAAATCGCTCGCATCATTTCCGAACTGAGCGAAGCGAACAAAAAATTCATGCGCCGTTACCCCGGCGAATCGAACCGCCGGCAGGCGGTGCACACGGTTTACGGCGGCGCGCATCTCTTCAAAGCAGATTCGGCCAAGAAACTTGGCGACGTTGCCTTGCGATCACTGAAGGAATACGCGCCCGATGCGGCGACGCTGGCAGATTCCCTCGGAATGAAAAGCGATCCACCGCTCGCGCAGAAAATTTACGATCGCGTTGTCGAGAAATTGCAGCGCGAGCCGATCGAAGATTTTCGCCTCGATTTCGAAGATGGTTATGGCAATCGCCCCGATGAGGAAGAAGATCGACATGCGCAATCGAGCGCGCTGGAAGTAGCGCGTGGTCTGCGTGACAAGGCGCTGCCACCTTTCATTGGCATTCGCATCAAGCCCCTGAATGAGGACTTGCGCGCACGCAGCATTCGCACGCTCGACATTTTTGTTACAACGCTCGCGGCTGAAACATCCGGCAAGCTTCCTGACAATTTCGTCATCACAGTTCCAAAGATTCAACTGCCAGAACAAACAAAAGCCGCCGTGCAATTGTTTGAACTGCTCGAAAAGAAAACCGGATTGGCCGCCGGTTCACTCAAGATCGAGCTAATGATCGAAACGCCGCAGTCGATCATCAACGTGCGCGGCGAAGTCGCATTGCATTCGCTGGTCGATGCCGCCAACGGACGGTGCGGCAGCGTCCACTTCGGCGTTTATGATTACACCGCTTCGAGCGGAATCACGGCGTCGTATCAAACGATGCGACATCCGGCTTGCGATTTTGCGCGACAGATGATGTTAATCTCGCTCGCCGGCACCGGCATTCATCTTTCTGACGGCGCGACCAACATTTTGCCGGTCGGTCCGCACCGCGCCACGCTCGCCACGGCGAGTCCGTCCGGTGGCGGACAAGATCGACAATTAACCGCCGAGCAACAGCGCGAGAATCGCGACACCGTTCATCAAGCATGGCGACTCGGCTTCGAGGATAACCTGCACTCGCTACGCACTGGGTATTATCAGGGCTGGGATTTGCATCCGGCGCAATTCGTCACGCGCTACGCCGCGGTTTACCTCTTCTTCCTGGAAGGTCTCTCCAGTGCCGCGAATCGCTTGAAAGCATTTATCGAAAAAGCGGCGCTGGCATCTTTGTTTGGGGACGTGTTCGATGATGCCGCGACCGGCCAGGGCCTGCTCAATTTCTTCCTGCGCGGACTCGCTTGCGGCGCGATCACAGAAAAGGAAGCGCTCGCCACTGGTTTGACGCTCGAGGAATTGCGCTCGCGTTCGTTCCTGAAAATTCTTCAGGAGCGGAGAAAATAAATGAGTGGCGTGATCGAGTTTCGTTTGAATGGGAAACCAGTCCGGCTCGATTCAATTTCGCCGAACACGACACTGCTCGATTGGTTGCGTTCCACCGGCCTGACCGGATCAAAGGAAGGTTGCGCTGAAGGCGATTGCGGCGCGTGCTCGGTAGCGATTGTCGATCTTAATCGTGACGGCAAACCGTCTTATCGATCAATCAACAGTTGTCTGGTCCCGCTGCCGTTAATGGCCGGGCGCGACATCGTCACGGTCGAAGGCGTCGCCCTTGGCACGCCGAAACGAAGTGAAGGCGGCTGCGGTCGCTTGCATCCGGTGCAGCAGGCAATGGTCGATAATCACGGGTCGCAATGTGGCTACTGCACGCCTGGCTTCATCATGTCGATGTTCGAAGGGTTTTATCGAGAAAATCTTAAGACGGCCGCGC
>JALYUC010000198.1 GCA_030853965.1 Verrucomicrobiota bacterium
CCATCGGATTGATCGAGTAGAGCAAGCGCCATTTTTCGGGGATGATCGCGCTGCTGAAGCCCACTGGCGAAACGTAAAGCCCAAACTGGACGAGGAAGGGAACGACATAACGAAAGTCGCGATACTCCACGTTGAGCGCGGCCAGCCACAAACCCGCGCCGGTTGAGGCGGCGAGCGCGAGCAAGGTGAACAGGGGAAGCGTGAGCAACTGCCACGTCGGCCAGACGTGATACCAAATCATGAGCAGGGCGAGCAGCACCATCGAAATCAGAAAATCCACAAAGGAAACGATCACGGCGCTGGCCGGAACGATCAGTCGCGGAAAATAAACTTTCGAAATCAAATTTGAATTAGTGATGAGCGAGTTGCTCCCTTCCGCCAACGCCGTCGAGAAAAGTTGCCACGGCAGCATCGCGGCGAAGACCATTACCGGATACGGCACGCCTTCGGTCGGCAGCTTTGCGATTTTTCCAAAGATGAAAACGAAAATGACCATTGTGAAAAATGGCCGCAGCACCGCCCACAAAATGCCGATGACGGTTTGCTTGTAGCGCACCAGCACGTCACGCCAGGCCAGAAAGTAAAACAGTTCGCGATACCGAAAAAGATCGCGCCAGTAATTGCGCTCCGTCCGCCCGGCTTCGATCACCAACTCGTCCGTTGCGTTCATTGTCGATCTTTCATTCGCAGGTCACCGCCGCTCCGCCCCCGTTGCACCTGAAGAATCTGAGCGATAATGCTGACCGCTATCTCGGCCGGTGAATCCGCGCCGATGTCGAGCCCGATCGGTGCGTAAACGCTGCTGAGACGTTCCGCCGGCACAGCCTGTTTCAAGGCGTCGAATACGCGATGCACTTTGCGGCGGCTGCCAATCATTCCGAGGTATCCAGCGCCGGATTTTTTGAGAGCGGCCGCGAGCGCATCCCGGTCCAGCTCGTGATTGCGGCTCACCAGCACGAGCGCTTCATCATTTCGCCATTCGCGCCCCGCGATGAATGCGGCGGCGTTATCGACCACGCGATTCACCGGCGTGGGAAAATTCTCGAGCGATTCGACGCGATCCTCCACCACCGTCACGTGCATCCCGCAATCGAGCGCGAGCTTGGCGATAGCGAGCGAGCAATGGCCGCCGCCTACCAGAAAAATCGCCATGCTCAAATTCTGCGGCTCAATCAACACCGTGACTTCGCCGCCGCAAATCGCGCCGAACGAATCCGGTTTGTCCTCGCGTAATGGATAACTTTTCAGCAACGGCTCTTTTGTCGCGATGCTCTTGAGACATTCTTCGATCACGAGCGCCTCAAACTTGCCGCCACCGATCGTTCCGGAAATTTTGCCGTCGCCGTAAACCAGCATTTTCGATCCGGTCTGGCGCGGCACTGATCCGCTCGTCGCAGCGACGGTCGCGACCGCGCAGAGTGTCCGGCTTTGACGGGCCCGCAATAATTCCTCCAGAAGATCGTTATTCATCGCGAACAACTACGGCTTCGATTTGTCCGTGCGGCTCATCCGTTGGCGTGAAGACCTCATTCTTATTTTCGAGGCCGAACGGCGAAAGGTTTACGAGCAGATAATGTTTATTCGGCATGGCCAGCTCGATCCGGGAAATCTCAGGGCAAACTTTCAGAGCCTCGCTCCCCATTTGAAAGAGCGACGTTTGCGCGGATGGACTGTATTCGTCCGCAAAAATCTTCAGCATCGCGGAAATAATCTTATCATTCTGGTCGCGATAACTGGTTGGATTTTTCGCGAAAGTCCATGTGGCGCTAAGCGATGTCGCCAAGATGCGGTCGGAGGTTTCCGGCAGCGTCGTGAATTCGTCCTTCGGATATTTTTCGAAGCCGGAGCCGGTCGATTTTAAAATAACGAAATCGCGAATGCCGGATTCGATCGTGCGCGCTTCACGCGTGCATGAAACACGCGTAAACATTTTCGCATCGCTGCCCGCGATAAACGAATGCGGATGCGGTTTGCCGTTCACTTCCATCCGCCGCCAGTCCCGTTCGCTGATGTCGATCCTGGCCGAGCCCACTTGTTTGTATCGCTGAAGAAAATGTTCGCCGAGGATTTGCGCGAACGGCTCGATCTCTTCGCCAAGATTCTGTTTGGCCAGGACGTTGATCGTGTTCCTGATCGTATCCGTCGCCACCACCTTCGAGTTATCACCCGATGTATAGGACGATTCGAAGTCGCCTTCGAGCATCGCCGCGACACTGATTTCCTTGATCGATTGTCGATCTTTCCCGCGCAAAATCTTCAAAACGCGCACACGCGCCTTGCCGTAACGGTTGCTCTCCAGCCTCATGATAGGATTGAACAATAT
>JALYUC010000210.1 GCA_030853965.1 Verrucomicrobiota bacterium
CCGGCATCCTGTCGGATTCTAACCGCCGTCGTCCGCCAGAACTGCGTTCGCGTTGTGGGCGAACGATGTTAATTCTGTGTCGCGCCGATGAGGCGCAGCCGTGAAAACGACACGATCGACATCAACCGCTGGCGATTCTGGTTTTACACCTTCAGAGCTGCGCACTTTACGCGCACTTAAGACCCCGGGCGGAGTCCAACGATTCCTCGACGATCTGCCGTACAACCTCCGCTACGACGCGCGCTCGCCGCGAAAAGTATTGCACGACCGCATGGCGTCCTGTCTCGAAGGCGGAATCTTTGCCGCTGCCGCGCTGCGTGTACTCGGGTTTCCGCCGCTGATCTTCGATCTGGAAGCCGACCGCGACACCGACCACGTCATCGCCATTTTCAAAGTTCGTGGGCACTGGGGAGCGGTGGCCAAATCCAATTTCACCGGTTGCCGCTATCGCGAGCCGGTCTATCGAACTTTGCGGGAGCTCGCGATGAGTTATTTCAATATCTACTTCAATCTGCGCTGGGAACGCACCCTCCGCCGCTATTCCCGGCCGGTGAATCTCGCCCGCTTCGATCGGCTCAATTGGATGACGACGGAAAAATCTGTCTGGTTCATTGCCGAACATCTTTGCGAGATCCCGCACATCTCATTGCTGACGCCGGCGATGGAAAAAAAACTGACTCGAGTCGATCCGCGCACGGTCAAAGCGGAGATGGTCGATCACCGCAGAAAGTAACAGCCGCTCGGCGGAAATTATTCGGCGCGCAGCGCCACTATTGGATTCACTCGCGTGGCGCGACGTGCTGGAACGAAACACGATGCTGCCGCAACCAGCGTCAGCAATCCGGAGACGGCGAAGTAGATGAAGGGATCGAGCGCGTTCACTTTGAAAAGAATATTTTGCAACGCGGCCGCAGCCAGAACCCCGAGAAGGAGAGCGGCGCCACCCGTGCCGAGGATCAACCCGATCGCCAGTTGCCATGCGCCTTGCTGCATGACCATGCGGAAAATTCTTTTTGCGTCTGCGCCGAGCGCCATGCGGATGCCGAACTCCTGTGTCCGCTGGTTGACCGAAAAACTCATCACGCCGTAAAGCCCGACTGCCGATAAGACAAAGGCAGCGATTCCAAAAATGGTGAACAGCGTGGCGGTGATGCGATTCACTCCAAGAATTTCATCGTGTAAGCGCCCCGGCGTCCCGGTGAAATAGACTGGCAAATTCGCATCCAGCTTCGCGACGGCCCGGCTGAGCGCCGGACCGAGAGTTTCCGCGCGTTGACCCTGGTGCGGTCGAACGATAATGGTGCAAAACTGCGGCGCCGGAATCGCGCCTAGTAACGGAACGTAAAAGCCGGCGTTGTCCGTCTCCTGATTGAACGGGCCCTGCATGAGCGTATCGGGCACAACGCCAACGATTGTGCGCCACGGTAGCGGATGTCCGGGATTGAAAACGCGAATCCGGCGCCCCAACGGGCTCTCATTGCGGAAATAGTTTTTTGCGAAACTGGCGTTCACGATCGCCACGGGCTGTTTTGCGTCACTGTCATCGATCGTAAAGTCGCGGCCCTCCAGAATCTTCAAGCCAAGGGTGGTAAAATAATTGTCCGAGACAGCCTCCGAGTTGCCCTGCGGCCGATCGCGGTCAGTCACATATGTTTGGCCGTCGACTTCGTATTGACCAAAGTTGGCGAAGGTCATGCGGAAACGGTCGGTCATCGCCGCGCCATCGAAGCCTTGGTTCGTGCGTAGTGATCGGACCGCTTTCACAAAGAACTGCTGGCGCGCCTCCGGCGTCGGGTAATCGCCCTCGAATAAACCCATGCGGGCGGAGTAAACGCCGTTCTCATCATAGCCGTAATTGAGCGTGATCTGGTTGCGAATGGATTTGATCTGCAGCGTGGCCGCGATCAATAGCGCCGCCGTCAGTGCAATCTGGCCGACGACGAGCACGCGCGTAATGACGTTGACGAGACGACTACTGTTGCCGCGCCCGCCTTCCTTCATCATTTCCGCGGCATTCGCGCGCGCGCTGAGTAAGGCGGGGATGAAACCGGAAACGAGCGTAGCCACCAGGACGATACCCAGCGTGAAAGCGAGGACCGGCGCGTCGATTTTGAATTGGACCCAATAGGGCAATGGAAACGGCAGGGCGTTGGTCGCGCGAACGAGCAGATCGATGGCCCAGTAGGCCAGGAGCACGCCGGCGACCGCTCCCATCACCGCGACAAGGAAACTTTCCGTCAGCATTTGTCGCACAAGTCTCCAGCGCGTGGCGCCGAGTGCGCCGCGAATGGCCAGTTCCTTGGCGCGCAAAGCCGCGCGTCCAAACTGCATGTTCATTACGTTCACACATGCGATCAGCAAAACGACAATGACCGCGCCGAGCATCGCCCAAACGGTCTGGCGAAGTTGCGGGCCGGTGAACGTATTGAGAAGCGGCTGCACATTTGCCGAAACCAGCTGCCCGTTCGTTTTGGGATTGTCTTGTGCCATCCGTTTCGCCAGCCCAACAAACTCCGCGTTCACCTGGTCGAGGCTCACACCATCCTTCAGTCGCCCCATGATTGCGGGACCCACCGCCTGGCCCTCGAGGTCCCCGCGCGGTTTCGGGGGAAATTCGTTAAACAACGGAACCCAGAGCTGCTCGCTGATCGGAAATTTAAAATTGGGCGGCATCACGCCGATGATGGTAGCGGCCTTGCCATTAATCCTGACATTCTGCCCGACAATGTTGCGATCGCCGTTGAAATCACGCTGCCAGATTTCGTGACCAAGAATCGTGACCTTCTCCGCGCCGGGCTTGTTGTCTTCTGCCGTAAAATCGCGACCCATAATCGGCGACACCCCGACGATTTTGAAGAAGTCTTCCGTCACATAGCCGCCGGTATAACGTTGCGGATTGTTCTTGTAGCTAACGTTGATTGTCGATCCGTTGAGATACGCGGCCATCTGCGCGAACGATTGCTGGCTGGCGCGCATGTCGAGATAATCCTGCGCCGAGGGGATGTTGCCGGCACCGAAATTATTATTTTGCGCGGTGGCTTGCGGATCGATCAACCCGACACTCGCCAGCTGTTCGGGATGCGGAAACGAAAACCCGCGCAAGACGAACGCGTTGACCACAGTGAATTGCGTGGTCACTCCGCAAATGCCAAGCGCAAGCACGAGCACGGCGAGAAAACAGAATGACTTTTCCTTGAAGAGGACACGGAAACCGATGCGAACGTCTTGGCCGAATGATTCAAACATAATAAGAGAGGGTTGAGCGGTTGAGCATATTGCAGACGTCGTGCCAGTGAGCCATATGGGGCATAAGCTTCTAATTTCGAATGGTTTGAGCCGGTTGCATCACGATCACCTCGGTCGGTAACTTTTCACTTTCGGGAATTTCACGTCCCGCTTCTGGGATCGCTGTAGGTAGCACTTCAACATTGAGATGCGCGGGTCGGCTCATCTGGATTCAAAATCCGTTTCAGTTTGCTGCGTTCGGCGGCTCGCCTTTCTTTCCAGACGCCGCCGGTCGTCTTTTTTGTCCAAAACCCTGGCGTTTTTGCTTCTAGTTGAGAAGCATTCGCGCAGCGATTACGGGGACGGAATCAAGGGCGGAATTGGGA
>JALYUC010000203.1 GCA_030853965.1 Verrucomicrobiota bacterium
CGAGGCATGCGTCGGGGCTAACGCCAAGTTTATCGGCGGCACGCAGGTAGATGTCGGGTTCCGGTTTGCCGCGTTCGATTTCGTCACCGGTGATGATGACGTCGAAGAACTGCGTGAGTTGATGTCGATCTAAGAAAGGGCGGACGGACGCGCCGACAGAACTCGTCGCGACGGCAAGCTTTAGTTTCATTTGACGCAGCTCTTCCAGGACCGACTTCACCGAAGCAAACAGGCCGATGCGATTGGCAAAGAATTCGGTCGCGATCTCCGCTCGCCGCCGCATCAATTCATCGATGGAAACGGAAAGGTGGAACCTCTTTTTGTAAAACTCGACCGCGAGGCGGTAGCTCACGCCGAGCACGTCCCGGTGGTACTCGCCGCGATACTTTACTCCGTGTTCGGCCAGCAACTTTGCATCGATCTCGTTCCACCACGGCTCGGAATCGGCGAGCACGCCATCGAGATCGAAGATCACAGCACGAAATGGTTGAGCCATGGTCTATTCTGAGACCTAATTGCCGATCTTGCACATGCGTCGCGCAGAGCGCGACGGCTACAGAAGATTTGCGCTTAGCTAACGCGCAAAGTCTTGTGTAATTTGGGAGTGAACTAAATGAATCGAGCAGCCGACCAACAGCAACTCAATCCATTGCGCGAAGGATTGTCGACGCGGGCGGCGCCGCAGCCCTGCACTGTCGTCATTTTTGGCGCGACCGGCGACCTGACCCATCGCAAACTTGTGCCCGCACTTTATAATCTCGCGGCCGACGGTGAACTGCCACCGGCGGTGACTGTCGTCGGCTTTGCCCGGCGCAAAAAAAACGAGGACGAGTTTCGAAAAGAACTAGAGGAGGCAACGCGAGAATTTTCCCGTCAGAGCGTGCGCGATGAAATTTGGAAAACGTTTGCTCAGTCGATTTTTTATCACCAAAGCGAGTTCGCCGACGAAGGCGGTTACAAAACGTTGGCCGAACGTCTCGACAAGATCGACAAGGAACGAGGCACGCGCGGCAATCGCCTTTTCTACCTGGCCGTCGCGCCCGATCAATTCGAGCCCATTCTGAAAAACTTGAAAGGCGCGGGCTTAAATCAGGCCTGCGAAGGAAGCTGGGCGCGCGTCATTGTGGAAAAGCCATTCGGGACCGATCTGGCCTCCGCTCGTGAACTCAATCGCGTCGTCCACGGCTCGTTTTCCGAGGAACAAACGTATCGCATCGACCATTTTCTCGGAAAAGAAACAGCACAGAACATTCTCGTCCTTCGTTTTGCCAATGCCATTTTTGAGCCGCTCTGGAACACGCGTTATATCGATCACGTCCAAATTACCGCCGCGGAAACGCTCGGCGTGGAAGGGCGAGCTGGTTACTACGAGGGCGCGGGCGCGTTGCGCGACATGGTGCAAAACCATTTGCTTCAATTGCTCTGCCTTGTCGCGATGGAAGCGCCTACTGATCTCGGCGCCGACAGCATTCGCGGTGAAAAGGTAAAAGTTGTGCGCTCACTGCGCCGGATGCTCGGAAAGGAAGTCGCAAGCAATGCGGTACGAGGACAGTACGCGGAGGGCGCGATCAACGGCAAATCGGTTCCCGGTTACCGGCAGGAAAAGAATGTCGATCCCAAATCGAACACCGAAACCTTTGTGGCCTTGCGCCTCAACATTGACAACTGGCGTTGGGCGGCTGTTCCAATTTACATCCGCGTCGGCAAGCGACTCCCCAAATCCGGGACAGAAATTTCGGTGCACTTTAAGAAAGCACCGCCCGTTTTATTCAACAAAGAATCCGTTGTGCTCGATCAAAACGTTCTCGTTATTCGTATCCAGCCCGATGAAGGGATTTCGCTGCGCATGCAAGCGAAAATACCTGGGACGAGCCTGCGCATCGAGCCGGTGAAGATGGATTTTCACTACGGCACATCGTTCGGCAAGGCGAGTCCGGAAGCCTACGAGCGTTTGCTGCTCGATGCGATGAGTGGCGACCCTACGCTCTTCGCACGTCGAGACGAAGTCGAGGAGGCGTGGGCTTTCATTGATGCCATCGAAGAGGCTTGGCACGCGAAAAAAGATGCGCCCGAATTGTTTTTTTATCCGGCCGGATCATGGGGCCCGAAAGAAGCGGATGATCTTCTCGCGCGTGATGGTCACACCTGGCGAAGATTATGAAGCTGTTGACTGCTCTATCACCGGTGTCATCCCGAGCGCAGCGAGGGACCTCTCAAAAACAGAAGGCGTCACACCCCGATGAGAGATCCTTCGCATCCGCTCAGGATGACCGCGCTTTTTGATATGCCAGCAATCGCTGAAACTCACTCGCTTGGTCTTCCCGTTGAAATCGGCCAGATCGAACAGGAGCTGAAAAAGCTTTGGGCGGAAACTGCTGGCTCGATGACGCACGCTTCGCTCGTGAATTTGGCGATCTATAGCGAAGAAACTGGTTCGCTTGAAAAAAACACGCAGCTCATTGCCGAGATCACACGCAACCACGCGTGCCGCGCCATCGTGATCGGAGCTGATCCGAGCGCCAAAGAAAATCACGTGGAAGCATGGATCAGCGCGCACTGCCATACCAGCCGCGCCGGAAACAAACAAGTTTGCTCCGAACAAATTTCGTTCCGGCTTGAGGGGCCCTGCACGCGCCTGCTGCCCAACATTGTTTTTTCGCAGCTTGATTCTGATCTGCCATTTTATCTTTGGTGGCAAGGCGAGTTGCATGATCCGATGGACCCGCAACTCTGGGAGTGGGTGGATCGGTTCATTTACGACAGTCAAACGTGGAAAGATTTTGGCGCACAAATGCAGCTGGTCGAAACGGCGCAGCGCGAAGCCAAGCAACGCATCATATTGTGCGACCTGAACTGGACTCGCCTCGACAAAATCCGCATGGCGCTGGCGCAATTCTTCGATCATCCCGCCTCGCACCATCATTTTGGCAAAATCGCGAGCGCGCGGATAGATTTCGCGCCCGCCTTCAGGTCAGCCGCTCTGCTCTTGGCGGGATGGCTCGGGGCGCAGCTAAATTGGCGTGCGGAGAAAACGGATAACGCCGATCGCTTTCGATTCGTGGACGAAAAGGGGCGCAAGATCGACATCGTCCTTCAGGAACGCGCCGGCCAGCCGCTCGGCGAAATCCTTCTCACATCGGACGCAATCGAGTTTCTTGTCACTCACGCAGAATGTGGCGATCTGCTCGAGGTTTCCCGGGGCAAACCGGGCGATAAACGCATTTCGCAGCTCATGCCCGCGCAGACGAATAATCCGGTCGAACTGATGACCCAGGAATTGTTACGCGGCGGACCGCATCGCGTCTATTTGCGGGCGGTTAACTGCGTGCGCGAGCTGCTTTGAGGTAGGGGCGATTGACCCAATCGCCCGGGCGGTTCGGTGAACCGCCCCTACCAAGATTCCGCTGCGCACGGCTTTTGCTCTTAAACAGGAATGCTGGAACGGATTCTTAAGGCAACCGTGGCGGTTTTGATCGCTTGCCTCCTTCTGCCGGGTTGCGTGCACTTCTCCTCAAGTGCGCGGAAACAAGCCGCGTATCAAAAGTACGTTCGGAAGCAAATGGGCAAGCGGTATAAGCAGCAAGCCAAATTCAAGTCGCCCAAACTGCCCGCGCTGCACTCCGTACCGTCCGAGGCCAGGGTGACCGCCGAGGCTTCTGGACCGCAGTCGGTCAGCTCTGCCGAATCGCAAGCAAGCGAATAATTACGCGCTTCGATTTTGCTGGTGAGCGGACTTAATCGGCCGGCACGCGCTTGACCGGGATTGGCTTTCCATCAGCGTCGACAGCCACGTAAATAAATACGCCGCGCGTGACGCGAAGTTGTTCGCCGGTTTTGTAACGCTGCACCCAAACTTCCACCGGGATCGTCATCGAGGTACGCCCGATTTTTTCAACCCAGGCATAACAGGCGACCGTGTCCCCCACACGCACCGGTTGAAGAAAAGACATTCCTTCCATCGCCACGGTGACAACGCGCGCTTTCGCCACCTTTGCCGCCAGAATCCCGCTACCCTGATCCATCTGCGACATTAACCAGCCGCCAAAAATGTCGCCGTTCGGATTTGTGTCCTTCGGCATGGCGATCGTTTGAATCACGAGCTCACCCTTGGGTTGATCAGGCGATTCCATTTCGCGCAAAAATAACACGAAGTCACAAAATCAACATGCAATCACCGTAACTGTAGAACCGATAGCGCTCGCGAATCGCTTCCTCGTAGGCGCGCAACACGAACTCGCGTCCAGCGAACGCGCTTACCAGCATAAGCAGAGTCGAGCGCGGCAGGTGAAAATTAGT
>JALYUC010000031.1 GCA_030853965.1 Verrucomicrobiota bacterium
CGGCAACGACCAAAGTTTTCAACAAAGTTCCACCGCCCGGTCCACGATCGGATCTGGAAAGTGAACGGCGCTTCTACACGTCGACGCCGGGCCATAATGAATTGCTGATCAATCACGTTACGGAAAACATTCATAAGCCGATTCCCGCACCCGGCGGACTGAGCGCGCTGGAAACAAACTTGACGCACAATCTGAGAGCCGACGTGTTCGCCTTGGACGCCCCAAATGGAATGCTAGACCTCTGGCAAATAACAAAGGTGGGCGACGTGGACGTGCCCTATTGGAATGTAAAAGTCGATCCGAGCATCATCAAAAATCACGGAGATCTTTGGAATGCGAGAGCGGAAGCGATGATGGCGGGGATCTTCAGAATGGCCAACCCGATGTTGAATCCAAAGGCTAAAGAACGAGCTAATTTGCACCGCACACCGGACCGATCTCGCCTTCAGTATCGACAGGACCAAGCACGATGATTTCCGTTATTCAAAGACTGTTACTGCCCGCACTGCTTGCTGCGGTGACAGAATTGTGTGCCGCCGATTATGTCGCACCGGCCGAAGCCGATTACATCATCCGCGATTTCAAATTCGGGTCGGGCGAAAGCCTGCCAGAGTTACGGATTCATTACCGAACGCTCGGCAAACCGGAGAAGGATGTCCAGGGAAGAACAAGCAATGCCGTGCTCATTATGCACGGGACAACCGGCAGCGGTGCGCAATTCATCCGGCCAGAATTTGCGGGCGAACTTTTTGGGAAGGATCAGCCGCTGGACGCGACGAAATTTTTTATTGTCCTGCCCGACGGGATCGGCCACGGCAAATCGAGCAAGCCAAGCGATGGAATGCACGCAAAATTTCCACGTTACGGGTACATCGACATGGTGGAAGCGCAGGATCGGTTGCTCACTGTCGGGCTCGGCGTAAATCACGCCCGGCTGGTGATGGGCACGTCGATGGGCGGTATGCAGACGTGGTTGTGGGGCGAGGCGCATCCCGATTTCATGGACGGTCTCATGCCGCTCGCCAGTTTGCCGACGCAAATTTCTGGACGCAATCGCGCCTGGCGCCGCATGATTATCGACGCAATCCGGAACGATCCGGCCTGGAATAACGGCGAATATGAAACGCAGCCGCCGAGCCTGCGCACCGCCGCGCAAATGCTTTGGTTCATGAGCAGCAATCCAGTCTTGCGACAAAAGGAAACGCCCTCGCTCGCGAAAACCGATGAGGCGCTCGACAAGTTCGTTGCCGATTACATGAAAACAGGCGACGCAAACGATATGCTGTACGCGCTGGAAGCGTCACGCGATTACGACCCGGGTCCGGACCTTGAAAAAATCAGAGCGCCGCTCGTGGCGGTGAATTTTGCCGATGATCTAATCAATCCGCCGGAGCTGGGCATTCTTGAGCGAGAGATAAAGCGCGTTCCACACGGTCGCGCGATCGTCTTTCCGCTCAGCGATAAAACCCGCGGTCACGGCAGTCACACCATGGCGGCGTTGTGGAAAGATAAGCTGGAGACATTGCTAAAAGAATCGGCCAAGTAAGCGAGCCGGCGCACACAAAAAACGGCAAGGGCGACGTTTTCTACCCCCCGCGTTCGCTGACGAGAGCGTCGTCCGGTGGCGGCAATCGGGAGGCTTCGACTTTAATGTAGTTGAGAACGACGGGCGCGAGAATCATTCCAGGAATGCCCATAAAGCGCTCGCCAATAACCAACGCTAACAAGGTTAGCCAAACCGGGTTCTTGATCCGGTCCCCTATGATTTTGCTGTTTAGAAAATATTCCAACTTGTGAAGTGCGACCAGAAATACGAGCGCGGCAATGGCAACCCGCGGCGACATTGTGAAAGCAATGCCCACGATGATTGAGTTGCTGATCAAGTTTCCCACGATCGGCAGAAGCCCGCAGAGAAAAGTGAGGCCGATGACGACAGTGGCGTGCTTAAGCGAAATCGAAAGCACAAATATGGTCGTCAGGAGCGTGTTCACGGCCGAGATCAGAATTTGTGCGCCCATGACCGTTGCGAAACTTTCGTAAAACAATCGGAAACGAATCTTGATCTCATCCGTGAAGGCATGGAAAAGATTTGGTTCTCGCGGCTTGTTCGAGGGTTTCTCAACCCGCGGATTCAAGAACAAACTCACCGCGACGACGATTCCAATTAAAACGAAGACAAGCTGCTTGGTGGCTTCCCGGGCGAAATTGCCGACGAACAGGAATTCATCCCGCATCACATCGACGGTGGCCGCTTTCAAACCGTCCAGATCTGAAAACGGCAATTCGATCCCATGCCTTTGCGCATAAGCAATCATCGGTGGAATCGATTCTGCAGCGATCTTTGGAAAAGCAATGAATGCATGCCGGATGAGGAACCCGATGCCGTAAAGCGTGCCGGCAACGACCACAAGAAAGAAGACAATCGAGATCCATTTCCGCCTGCCGAAGTCAAGTTTGCGTAAAGCAAAATAGGAAAAAAGAACCGTTACCAACGGGGTCATCAGATGCATTGCGCCCGCCAGTACTATTACTG
>JALYUC010000080.1 GCA_030853965.1 Verrucomicrobiota bacterium
TCGCGGGCGCGTTCGTAATCGCCTGTAATGCGGGTCGCGAATTGGACCAGCGGAATCTCGAAGCGTCGCATCAGCGTTTTCATCCGTTCCGACTCCACGCTCGCGCCAACTTTCGGCATAATTGTTCAACAGTTTAACGCGCGAAGCGGTGAAA
Organism: Verrucomicrobiota bacterium; assembly: GCA_030853965.1. Classification (GTDB taxonomy): domain Bacteria; phylum Verrucomicrobiota; class Verrucomicrobiia; order Chthoniobacterales; family UBA10450; genus JALYUC01. The sequence goes on from JALYUC010000080.1 coordinate 155, forward strand.
ACTTAGGATATTTTCGTGGCACAGCTGAAAGCTCGGCTAGACCCTTCAGTAGAATGCGCCCGTAAGAGTGTAGGTAATCGGCACCTGCACGTTTGAGACCGTTTTTGGCTTGAAACGCCATCGTCGAAACGCGCTCACCGTTGCATTATCCAGAATCGCGTTACCAGTGCTTTGCGACATGCGCACATCGATGACGCTGCCGCTTGCGGGATCGATTTTCACCGCTGCGGCACCGGAACCGGTGATGCGGCGGCTCCGCGCTTCGTACGGATATTCCGGACGCGGCGCCGAGAGCGTGAGACCTCTCACCGAACGGAATGATGCCGAACTTGTCGTGCCGGAGTCACCAAGCTTCGCAACGGTGGCGATCGGCCTAACGCGCCGGTGCAGCGGAGGCGTGGAATTATCGTCACGAAACATGTCGTCTGGGCTTGGCACAACGAGCTGCTCCGGAATGGACATGTCGGACTGCGGCGGGGCTTCAACGGGATCATCCGTGCCTTGAACTTCGTCGCCCGGAAAGACGCAGACTACGACGCTAGGTGGCTTCGATCGGTCCTCGCTCATCGCGACAGCCGCAACGTGAATAACAACCGCATAGGCAAACGCCGCCCACATCTGCCATCGTTTGTTCGGCCGGTAGAGAATCGCGTGGTTCATCATCAAACCTTTTGTTGAGATAGACACGAAGCCGCGCAAAAACTTAGGACGTTTGGCGCCGCTCGTTTTCGATTGCCAAATGCCCGACTACGTTTTCACTCTGTCGAACGGCATGGACTTGAAAACCTATCTCGCCTCCCGGCAACAAAAGATCGACCGCGCGCTGGATCGTTATCTGCCAAAAGAAAGCGTTAAGCCCGCGACCATTCACAAGGCGATGCGTTATAGTTTGTTCGCCGGCGGCAAACGCCTGCGCCCGATCTTGTGTTTGGCCTCGGCCGAAGCGTGCGGTGGCAAGATCGACAGTGCTCTTCCCCTCGCCTGCGCGCTTGAATGCATTCACACCTACTCGCTCGTGCACGATGACCTCCCGAGTATGGACAACGATGATTTCCGCCGGGGACGCCCGACTTGCCATCGAGTTTTCGGCGACGGCATCGCGGTGCTTGCGGGAGACGCACTGCTGACGATCGCATTTGAAATCGTCTCGCGCGCAAAATCAGCTTCGCGCTACAACATGTCGATCTTATTGCGCGAGCTGGCGATCGCTGCCGGCAGCGAAAAGCTAATCGCCGGGCAGGTCGCCGATCTCGAGGCCGAAGGGCGCAAAGTAAATCGTGCGCAGCTTCGTTATATTCATGAAAATAAAACGGCCGCGATTTTAACGACATCCGTGCGACTCGGCGCGATGAGTGCAAACGCAACCGAGAAGAAGCTCGAAGCGATCACGAAGTTCGGCCGCGCGCTGGGACTCGCCTTTCAGGTCATGGATGACATTCTCGACGTCACCCAGACTTCAGAGAAACTCGGCAAAAGCGCGGGAAAGGATGTCGCCGCGCACAAAGCGACATACCCTGCGGTGATTGGCTTGGAGAAATCGCGCGCCGAAGCCAGACGCCTAACGCGTCAGGCCCACGACGCATTGTCGATCTTCGGCGCTAAAGCCGAAGCGCTCCACGCCCTCGCCAATTACCTCCTCGAACGCGAGTACTGATCGGCAATACCAACTAGGGCCTCATCCCAGGATTCAAACTGTCTCCTCGAAAGCCCGGCTGATCGATCGGGCGAGCTATTGTGGGAACTTGTGACGCCGTTGTGGTTTGCGAGCGCTTTCCGCCGCCGGTTTTTTGCGCGGTTGCTTGTTGCTCGTCGGCACAACCGCCCAAAAAAAGCGTCGCCGCGAGCAGCAAACCTAGGAATGTGAACCTCATAGTCTGAGATTAAGACTGAAGTTCGCCATAGATCGAGATCAAAGTAATGAAGAGGCTACCCCGCCAGCCAGTCCCATACTGCCTACACCAAACTTAGATTTGGATCGATTTCTTCGGTCGTTTTCGACACGAATCCGGCTGCGTGCCGCAATGATGCCGCGAATGCAATCATCGCCGCGTTGTCGGTGCAAAGCCATGGTTCGGCTGTTTTGAATTCCAACCCTTCGCGCCGGCAAACTTCAGCTAACTGCCGGCGCAACTCCTCGTTGCAGCTCACGCCACCGCTGACGGTTACAAGATCGACATCGTACTTTCGTGCCGCCGCGACTGTTTTGCGCACCACTACATCGAGAACCGCTTGCTGAAAGGACGCGCAGAGGTCAGCGAGGTAATCACCCGTCAACTTCGGCAGTAAGTAGCGCACGGCCGTTTTTAGTCCGCTAAAGCTAAAACTATCGGAATCGGGCATGCTACGCGGCAAATCGAATCGCGCCGGGTCGCCATCGCGCGCTAGTTTTTCGATTTCCGGGCCGCCGGGGTAACCAAGCCCGAGCATCTTCGCAACTTTATCGAACGCTTCACCCGCGGCATCGTCGACCGTTCGTCCAATGACGCGATAATCGCCGAGACCGTGCACCAAGATCGACATTGTATGTCCGCCACTCACGACGAGTGAAACGTTGGGTCTTACCGCTCCATCACCAAAAAAGGGCGACAGCAAATGGCCTTCGAGATGATTAATTGCGAGGTACGGTTTGCCAAAACCAATCGCAAGACCCTTTGCAATTGATGCACCAATCATCAATGAACTGGCGAGACCTGGTCCGCTCGTAGCCGCAAACGCATCGACATCCACTATGTCGATCTTCGCAGCGCGAGTCGCACGCTCGAGAAGTCGTGGCGCATGAACGAGATGATTGCGCGAAGCAACCTCGGGCACCACCCCTCCATATTTTTCGTGCTCCGCAACCTGGGAAGCGACTTCACTCGCCAGCAGCTCGCATCCGTGCAGGATCGCAACCGCCGTCTCATCGCACGACGTTTCGAGTGCGAGGATTGTTTTCATGGCCAACCAACAAATACGCGTGTCATCCTGAGCGAAGCGAAGGACCTCACACGAGGTGCTTGATCACGCTATTTAACTTACGTGCTCTAAATTCCATCGGCGAGGTCCCTCACCGTCTTCGCGGCTCGGGATGACAACGCAATTACTTTTTCACCGCGTCGGGTTTAGCTCCGTTTTGCTGCGCGTAAATCATCACGCCTTTGAGAGCATCGATCGCGCGGAGTAGTTGCGGATCTTTGTTTTTAATCAGGTTCTTCTCGTCCTCAGGCTTAATGTTCTCGGCGCTACGCATGGCAAAAAGCAAGCGTTCCTGTTCTGCTGTCATCGGCACGCGGATATTCGGAGTCACGCCGCTGCCATGAATTACCTGTTTGCTAGGCGTGTAATATTTTGCGGTCGTAAAGCGCAGGGCGGAGCCGTCCGGCAGTTGCAACACGTTTTGCACCGAGCCTTTTCCAAAAGTCGTTTCGCCCACCAGAATCGCGCGGTGTAAATCCTTAAGCGCGCCCGAAACTATCTCTGCCCCGCTGGCGCTGCCTTCGTTGACCAAAACGGCCATCGGAAAATGTCCTCTCTCCTTTGTCACCGCTGACGTCGCGTAATCACGCTGCTGCGAGGCAGCCCGGCCCTGCGTGGAAACAACTTTTGTGTTGGGCGGCAAGAACTGCGCGCAGACATCTACCGCGCTGTTTAGAAGCCCGCCTGGGTTATTGCGAAGATCGATAATGAGCGCCTGCATCCCGTGTTTTTGCAAATCATCGAGCGCTTTGGACAACTCGTCCGCGGTTGGTTCGTTAAACTGAATCAACCGGATGTAGCCGATCTTAAAAGGCCCGGTCAGATCCGAATCGAGCAGGCGCGCGCCTTTGACGCTCTGCACTTTTATCTCCACGCGTTCGAGCGTGTACTCCTTGACCTCTTTGGTTGAAGGACGCAGCAATGTCAGCGTCACTTTCTGTCCAGGCGCTCCACGCAAAAGATTCACCGCATCCTGTAGTTCTATTTTGTCCGTCGCCGTGCCGTTAATTTTCAAAATTTGATCGCCGGAAAGAATGCCGGCCTTGGCTGCTGGCGTGTCTTCCATGGGCGAGACGACTGTCGGCAAACCGCTCTTCATCGATACTTCGATCCCGAGACCGTTGAAACGACTCCGCGTGTCGTCCTGCATATCGCGGAAATCGTTCGGGTCCATGTATTGACTATGCGGATCGAGTGAGGCGAGCATGCCCTTCATCGCCGCCGTGATCAGTTCGTGATAACCGATCTTGTTTCCGTCGACATAATCCTGGCGTATCAATTGCACAGCTTTGGCAAAGATTGAGATCTGCGAATAACCATTGTCCTCCACCTCCTCACTCGCCGCGCGGAGATGGTGGAAATGAACACCCAGGAAAACGTTTACCAGGGCGAGACAAGCAAATGTGCTAAGGATCAGACGTCGTCTCATGTTAGATTGCTCTGCCAAAAGGCAGCGGACCATCGCTCATGGGGAATTTTTTGGCAACGCGCAAAGCGTCGGGTAAACTTTGCCGCGTAGGAAGATAACTTTCCGATGAAACTCTTACGCCACCTCTTTCTATTCGTTGCGATATCTCTACCGCTTTCATGCATCCTCGCGGTGACGCCGGACGAGGAATATCAGACGGTCGCCGAAGAGTACATCAAAGGCTATTTGGCGGCGCGTCCGCTGCTGGGCACAACTCTTGGCTTACACGAGTACGACGGCAAGATTAGCGATTACAGTCGTCTCTCGCTCGATGCCGAGCTCTCGCGATTGCGCCGCTTCGATGATCGGTTGAGCAAATTCGATGTTGCGAAGTTAACTCCGCGCGCCGGAATCGATCTGCGGATCCTGCAAGCGGCCATTCGCAAAGAAATTTTTCAGCGACAGGACATGGCGATTTTTGAGCGCGATCCCATGGTTTACGCGCGCGCTGCGGACATCAACGTCTACATCAAACGAAATTTCGCGCCGCTGGAAGACCGTGTGCATAGCATCACGATGATCGAGTCGCAGTTACCCAACATCGTGATTGCGGCCAAAACCAATCTCGAGCCGGTGCTACCGAAACCGCAGGTCGAACTGGCCATTCAAATCGCCAAAGGCGCGGCCGATTTCTTGAAGAAGAACCTGGTGGAAGCACTCAAGGACCTCAAAGACGACCGGGTCAAAGGCGAATTTACGGAGGCCAATCGCAAGGCCGCGGCGGCTCTGAGCGATTATGCGGCATGGTTGGAGCGGGAAAGACTTCCGAATGCCTCTGCCGACTTTGCCCTCGGCGAGGAGAAATTTCATCGGATGCTCGCCGAAACCGAACTTGTCGATCTTGCGCCGGAGAAAATTCTGGAAATTGGTCTGGCCAGGTTAACGGAAGAGCAAAGTGCGTTTGCCGAAGCGGCAAAAACAATCGATCCCAACAAACCTGCGATCGAAGTTTTCAAACAGATCCAAAGCGAGCATCCAACGCCAGCGAATCTGATTCCCGATGTCGCTAAAAATCTCGAACAGATTCGCAAGTTCGTTTCGGCGCGCAAGTTGGTCACGATCCCGTCCGAGGTCCGCGCCCAAGTGAAAGAGACGCCGCAATACCGCCGCGCTACTTCGTTCGCTTCGATGGACAGTCCGGGGCCGTTCGAGAAACGCGCAACCGAAGCTTACTATTACGTTACTCCCACGGAAGCGGAATGGTCGGACAAACAAAAAGAAGAATGGCTCACGGCCTTTAACTATTACACATCCGACATCGTTTCTATTCACGAGGCTTATCCCGGCCATTACGTCCAGTTTCTTCGCCTAAACGCGTCCCCGGCGGCGAAAGTCGAAAGGATCTTCGGCAGCTACGGATT
>JALYUC010000082.1 GCA_030853965.1 Verrucomicrobiota bacterium
TGCGCAGCGGCAGTTTCAACGGCGCGCGAGCTGACATTTCCCTAACGAATTCGTTGCTTCCCGAATTTCGCAAGCTCAACGCCGCAGTCTCCGGCTTGCCGCTCGGTCTCGCTCACGGGCTCGACGCATATCTGAAAGATTTTCCGCACGGATGCAGCGAGCAGATTACCAGCGGCGCATTTTGTCGGCTGCTCATTTCCGACGAAGCGGATTTCGCTCTAAGCCGGAACGAGATCAACAAGCAACTCGAATACACGTTCGGAGTTTTGCGCCGGCGCCAGAACGATCAAGGCGGCTTCGGTTATTGGGTGCCGGAGAATGGTGATCACATCAGTTTCGTTTCTGCTTATGTGATGGATTTCCTGAGCGAAGCAAAAGCCGCCGGCTTCGCGCCGCCGGGAGAAATGTTCGCGAGCGGCCTGCGCAATTTGCAAAAGATGGTCACGCACGAGCCGGCCAATCTTTACGAGGCGCGCACAGTTGCCTACGCCATCTATGTGTTGACGCGCGAAGGCGTGATCACAACCAACTACATCCTCAACTTGCGCGATTATCTCGACAAACATCAGACGAAAAATTGGCAGAACGATATTACCGGTGTTTATCTCGCCGGCGCGCTCCATCTTTTGCACAAAGACGCGGACGCGGAACGTTTGATCGACAATTACAAGATCGACAATCGCACGGCCGGCCTTTGGGACGATTTTTGCCAGCCGCTCGGCGCCAACTCGCAATACGTCGCCGTCCTCGCCCGCGAATTCCCGGCGCGGCTTCGAAAAATTTCGGGCACGCAATTCGAAAACATTTTGCGGCCAATCGGCGACGGCCGGTTCAACACTCTCTCCGCCGCATACGCGGTGCGAGCGTTGAAAGCGTATTCGCACGCCATCGCTCAAAATCCTCCCGAGCTTAGCATCGCCGAAGTTCGTACTGACAAACGCGAGGTTCGGCTAACAGCCGGCGCAAAATTATTGCAACGAACCAGCTTCTCCAGCGAAGCGAAAGCGCTTCGGTTTCAGACAGAGTCGCGCGTGGGTGGCCCCGGCGTGTTTTTCCAGGTGGTCGAAGCCGGATTCGACCGCCACGTTCCGAACGAAGCGCTTACGAACGGGCTGGAAGTTTATCGAGAAATTCTCGGGAAAGATAATAAACCGATAACGCGGACCCATCTTGGCGAGCGGTTGCGCGTCCGGATTCACGTGCGGAGTTTGAGCCGGTCAATCACGAACGTCGCGATTGTCGATCTTTTGCCAGGCGGATTCGAAATCGTCGATAGCTCGTTGCGTTGCGGTGCTTCACCGATTCCCGGCGCTGAGTATGTCGATATTCGCGAAGACCGCGCTGTGTTCTTCACCACCGTGCCGAACTACGCGCTGGAGCTCGATTACCAAATTAAATCGTGCAATCGCGGCGAGTTCATTGTGCCGCCGGTTTTCGCCGAGTCGATGTACGATCGCAACATCAAGGGTCGCGGCGTCGGCGGAAAGATCAGCGTCACGGAATGAATGCGTTTAGAAAAACATTGCGCCGACTTGTGCTGGCCGGTGTGTGTTTCGCCGCTATTTGGCTCGCACTGCCGAAGCCCTCATTGCTGGACGGGATCTCGTTTTCGCAATGCGTGCGCGATCGCAACGGCAATTTGCTGCGTGTCACCTTAAGCACGGATCAGAAATTTCGTGTCTGGACCCCGCTTCGCGAGATTTCGCCGGAGTTGGTTGATGCGACCCTGCGTTATGAAGACAAATATTACGCGAATCACCCTGGCGTGAATCCGGTCTCGCTCGTGCGGTCTATTGTCGATCTTGTCCGCTTTCGCCGCGCCACCACCGGTGGATCGACAATCACGATGCAACTCGCGCGGCTGCGCTTTCGCCTGCACACCCGGACGATCACAGGGAAGATCGTTCAGATCATTCGCGCGTTCGAGCTGGAACGTCACTACTCAAAAAATGAAATTATCGAGGCATATCTGAATCTCGCCCCGTACGGACGCAACATCGAAGGCGCCGGCGCGGCCAGTGAAATCTATTTCGGAAAAGCTGCGGCACGTCTCAGCGGACCTGAAGCAGTCGCTCTGAGCGTGATTCCGCAAAGTCCGGCGCGGCGCGGTTTGTTCGCGAATCGAGACAACGATTCCGTTAACGCAGCGCAAAGCACTTGGTACGATCGCGCCAAGATCGACATGCAATACTCGGCCCGGGATTTCAGCGCGCGGGTGCAAACGGAACGCAAATTTCTGGCACCGCATTTTGTTCAGCAAGCATTGGAGAAGGACAAACGGTCGCGCTCGATTGTCACGACGCTCGATTTGGACAGGCAACAGCTAATCGAACGGCGCATTCGCGATTACATCGCGACAAATCGAAATCGCGGAATTCAAAATGCGGCAGCCTTGCTCGTCGATACGCGGACGATGGATGTGCTCGGGCAGGTCGGGTCCGCTGATTTCTGCAAGATCGACATTAACGGCCAGGTGGACGGAACGCGCGCTGCGCGCTCGCCCGGTTCTACGTTGAAGCCCTTTGTTTACGCCCTCGCGCTCGAACAGGGTTTGATTCAACCGTTGTCGATTCTGGCGGACGCGCCGCGGAGTTTCGGCGAATACAACCCGGAAAACTTCGATCGCGAATTTCTTGGGCCAATCCGCGCCTGCGACGCGCTGGCGCGCAGTCGGAACGTTCCCGCGGTTGAGCTCGCGTCGAAACTTTCGCATCCGACGCTCTACGAATTTCTGCGCAAAGCCGATGTGCGACTGCCGCAACCGGAATCATTTTACGGATTAGCGTTGCCGCTTGGCGGAGCCGAAGTCTCAATGCAGGACCTGGTCCGTCTTTACACCGCGCTTGCCAATAACGGCGCGCTGCGTCCACTGCGTTTCACAAATCGCAGCAGCAAACCAAACGTCTCCGCATCCAATTGCATGACCGCTTTAAGCGGTCATGGACAAAAAATGGAAACCAAGCGCGTCCTCTCGCCGGAAGCTGCCTGGCTCACTT
>JALYUC010000205.1 GCA_030853965.1 Verrucomicrobiota bacterium
ACTCCGATTACGAATGAGAATGGTCCGGCAGTGCGGACCTTACCAAGAGCCGCCATCATCATCTCGCCTTCGCCGCCTGCGGTCCGATTTAGCAATGCATCTGGTGCGGCACGAAACTGGGCGACCATTAGCGCTGTCATCGGCACGACAAGGGCGAGCGTCCACCATCCGAACTTTCGGACATCTTGTGCGCGCAAGGCATAGGCAATGACAAAAATCAGCGGCAGGTGAAGGAAATTAGCATGGAACCCGTAACCGGCGATGAGAGCGATCCAATCGGGCGGCAAGTACGGCCAGAGCGTAACAAACGTAAGTGCAAAGGAAAGCAAACCCATGATCGAGAGCGAAAAGATCCACCAGTTCCACGGAAAGACTCGCGCTCTAATCGCAAACAAATAAATAAGGATCACCACTGGATCGCGGACGATAAGAAGGGGGTTCGAAAGTTGTGGGAGGAACCACTTGCGCAAAGCTCCCTCCACGAGAAGCAGCCAGAAATAGATCCAAATCAGCGAGCGGACGGGCCGAAGTTTTCTATCTTCCAGTGTATTTTGGTTCATTCGCTGAGCAATGCGCGGATTGCAGCTACAACCGCCTCGCCATAAGCAGGCCAGGTAAATTCGCCTGCTCTCTGTTGAGCTGCAAACGCCATGCCAGAAAGATGGTCACGGTGCGCAGCACACCAACCTATTTTGCCGGCGATCAACTCTGGGGAGCGCATCGGCACAAGAAATCCGGTTTGACCTTCCTGAATTAGATCGTCGGCGCCCGCGTTTCTCGTGGCGATCAATGGAAGACCGCAGGCCATCGCTTCCTGTTGAACCAGGGCGCGACCTTCGACAATAGACGGCAGAATGAAAACATCACAGCTCTGCATAAGACGAAGAACATCGCGATGCGGGCGCGGCCGTTCGTAAATGAAATCGGCGAATTGATCGCGATACCAATCGAGCGGCCGCAGCAAGGAGCCCATCACGATGAGTTCGATCTCGTGTGAATCGATCATCTTCATTGCCGCGAAGAGATCGGCCAAACCCTTGCGCTGCGTAAGGGCGCCGGCGAATAAAACACGCAACGGTCCGCCCAAATTGTTGCGCGGTGCCTTCTCGCTAAGATCGACAATCGGCGAACCGAAAGGCGCGACGATACATTGTTTGGCGGCACGCGCGACTTGCGGCAGGGAATCGAGCACAAATGCGCTCGGACAAATCACAAGTTCGGCCAACTCCAACTCGCGGGTTTTTCGCGCAAGCTTTTCGGGAGAGTCGCGTGTCCCGCCCAGGGTCGGTTCCCAATCCGGATAACGTTCCGCTTCTTCACGCAGAAGGCGTTGCGCCGTTTCCCAGTATGCAATCGGCAGATCATAGATGCGCCTCAAACCGAGATCACGCGCGGCGAGAAACAATTGCTCGGCGCAATCTTCGTAAGCGTAAACGGCACGCATACCCTGGCCGTATTTTTTTTGGCGAAGACGGCGCGCGGCTTCATGGTCGAGACTTTGCAATACGCGATCAATACTGGCCCAACCGGTTTCGTGGGCCGTTAACTTTCGCAGGCCCAAAGTCCCTGCCAAAAGCCGGACTGATTCTCGCGATGGATGGATGTCGATCTTTTCCGCCGGCAAAACATAATTGCGCCGAAGTCTGCCGTGAATCTTCGGCGCCAAAAAAGGATAGGACGTTTTCGACCAGCCAATGGTGGTCACAAATATTGAGAGCAGGCCGGCTCGATCGAGAGCTTGCAATACGGCGCGCACATTGGCGTTACCGGTCGGATGACTGAGGAGAATCATCGCGCACTCTTCATTGCTTCGAGATAAATGTTCGCGACGTGCCGTGGCGTAAAACGAGCGAGGTGTTCTGCGGCAGAGCGGCGAAGCCCTTCGCATTGCATTGGGTCTCTTAAGAGCTGCGCTAAAATCTTTGCGAGTGCACGCGAATCGCCATTCGGAAAGCTCGATCCGCACGGCCCGATCGCTTCGGCCAATCCTCCTTCTCCGGAGCCGACGACCACGCAACCGCAAGCAATTGCTTCTAAAGCGACAATTCCAAACGGTTCCCGCCAACGCGACGGAACAACGAGAATTCGATGGCGATTAAGAATTTCCGCCAGCTGCCGGCTGGTCTGGCTGCCGATGAACTGAACTGAGGATTGCAATCCCAATTCAGCGACTTGTTTTTCCAGCCGGGCGCGTTCGGGTCCGTCACCGGCCACTGTCAGCTGCGCAATCCCGGATTCGCGCAAGATCGACAATGCATTGATTAAGACATCGACTCCTTTGTCCGAAACCAGGCGTCCGATATAAATCAGATCTCGTGTTCGATCGCCGAAGTGAAAGTCCTTGAATACTTGGTCGTTGTAAGGATTACCCACTTTTACAGAGGGCATCGGCAGTTGCTCGGCGATGGCGTCGCTAATAGCGAATGATTTTGCAAACCGCAAAACAAACAATTTTAGCCGGTGCTGCCAGCCGATGCGTCCACTCGCGTCCGTAATCCACGTTTGGTGTGCGATGAAAAGCGGGCGGCGCGCGAAGAGCAGCGGCCACAGCGTACGGAGCGAAATGTTATTCTGAATGAAGACATCGCACCACGCGACATGTTGCAATAGGTTGAACGGTCCAGACCGGCGGATGACGCGGAAAGGGAAATCGTTTCCATCCTTGGTTTGGGTGATTACACGCACTTCGTGGCCGAGCTTGACGAATTCGCGCGCGAGGAGATCGGAAGCAGTCTCGATCCCGCCGATGCTCGGGTAGAAATGATGTGATCCGAGCAAAATCTTCAAGGAACAGCGCGATTCAAATTTAGGCGCGAAGCCATGTGCCAACGAACTCGGTCAAGGTTGGTCCGGATCGAATCGAACCGGGTCGGACTTTGAGAAAAATCCCCAGTTGATGATCGATGTTTAAATTCCAAAATCGGAACCGTTTAGGGTTTTGCTTAGCCAGACGATGAGCGAAACGAGCGGTCGCGCGAACTTCCAGATCGTCCAGGATAATCACGCACCCGATTGGCGCATACCGGAGCGCGAGAAAAAGAGCGTGCTCACGCTTTGCCGGGTTGGGCGGGCTATCGACGAGAATGAGCCGGGCTTGCTCGAGACGGTCGAGAACTTCCGGCCGCGCTTCAAGATCAAAAGACTCGATCAGTCGAAACCTGTTCCAGCAGCGCTCGAGCGGGATGACGGCCGAAAAATCGCCAGCGCGTTTTGTGATCGATCCGTTGGAATCCTCGGTCTCGTTCAACCATTCCGTCGAGTGTTCGATGCTGGCGGTGCGAGCCGACGCTCGGCGGAGCACATGCGTTGAGCGGCCGGAACCGAACTCGAACGCGCTGCTGTCTGCGGGCAGCAGTGCCGCGACTTCCTTCAGAAACTTGCAGCTTAAAGGCGGGAGTACCCAAGCGGGAACTGCGTTGCCAGAACTCTCACGATTATATCTGGAGATCAGACGCTCCAATTCGTTTTCGAGCGAAGCAATTGCACCAGCTGAATTACATTCAGTTATAACCGTTCAAAGCTCCTTTCAGCATTTCCAGCCGCGCGATCAGTCTCGCGTCCTTTTTGAACGGGGCAACCACCGCAAACCAGGCGAGTTCTGCCAGGTGCCTCACAAATAGCAGAGGGCGCAAATAAAGCCGACTCGCGGGATACACATTTTCGTAAAGATGAACACGCGATCGATAGAGATCGATAACGCGCGCCATGCCGCCACTTTTGCCGCCCGCGCCGTGGTGTTTCACTTGATAGCCTAGATCGACACCGACGCGATGACCGTGTTTGCGAAAACGCAGACTGATATCGACGTCCGACTGACACTGCCAATACCATAGATCAAAGCCGCCGACGGCCCAGAATGCCTGCATGTTAACCAGGGTGCAGCTTGAGTGTGAGGCTTCTACCTCCGCGATGCGCTGACCGGGAGCTGGTTTTGGCTCGGAATGGAATCTCCGCCACCAGCTGAATGCCTGATTACCAGCCGCGAAAATCCAAGGCGGCATGATCGGTTCTTCATATGAATTCTGCGGCTGACCTTGAAAACTAATTTGCCGGAAGTTCACCCATGCCCAATCGGAGTTTCGAAACTCGGAATAGCCTCCTTCAAAATCGCCGGGCTCAAACAGAATGTCGGCATCGACAAGCAAAGCATATTTGGTCCGAACTTCGCGCAGGGCCAGATCGGATGCCTTGCAAAATCCTTGTGCGTTCTCCCTTCGAATTAAGCGAGACGGAGTATTCAACGATGGCGGTTGGCACGGCGTCGTCGATCCGTCATCGACCAACACGATCTCGGCAACCGAGCCAACATTGGCTTCGAATGAGCGGAGCATTGCGGAAGACATCTCGGCGTTGTTGTGCACCGTGGTCGCAAGGGACAAATCGTCGAAACATCTCATACCAATACCTCTGCGTATGCCCTCGCTGTTTGGCGGGAGGAGGCGTGCCGATGATACCAAGTGTAAATTTCTTGCTGCGTAGCGGCGACGCGTTCCAGTTCCGGAAAATTGACCGCACTCGGTGTGATAAAATATGGTCCCGGTAGCGGGTCCGCTTTCACCGCGAGCGCTGTTTCCGAGTGCGAAAAAACTGGGATCACTCCGTGCGCGCAACACGCGGCGAACGAACCCGACTTAAAGATCATGCCCGGCCATGCCTTACCTTTTCCAAAGTAGTCGATCCAGGCAAAGGAACAGTCGCGTAAAATCTCGGAGGCGCGTTCTGCTGTTACTTCTGGATAATATTGGCACGACAAATCTGGTGGGTTCAGATCTCGCAGCGCGTCGCGAACGACGCGATCGTCGCGTCCTCCGACTATATCAAGCTGCTCCGGGCGATACATTTTCAGGATCGTTCGCTGCGACACTGCGAAGGAACGTAACGATCTCAAAATTAGTGCAGTTCCGCCGCAAATTGCCCAGCGCGTGAGGGCTCTTTCCCCGAAGTTAGCGAGCTGTGGTTCGCCAAAATTAGACATCACAGGCTGTATATGAACCGGTTTGCGTAAATCATAGGCGTGGATTTCGTTTTCGATAACATCGCCGCTCACGAAACAAGTGTCGGATATGTCGATCATGTCCCGCGCGATTTTGACTTGCAGCGGACGCAGCCAGAAAGCGCTTTTCCACGGCGGGCCGGAAGCATAGAGCTCGTGAAACATCGTGATCCACCGCCCGCGCAAATTTCTGCGAAGCTGGCGCGCGAAATTGCGAAGCCGGATCGGCGCGCCACGCATCTGGTATCCATAATTCACGTAATGCAAAATCACGTGGTGATATTTCTCCTCTGAAGCGAAGAGCGCAGAATTCAATCCCGATATCACCTGGAACCCTTCTTTCGATGAGACTTCGGTTTCTTTGGCCACGGCAAACACTGTCGTTAGCCCATGATCAGCGGATAATGCTTTCGCCAGCTTGAGAGCGTAGTCGCCTACGCCGTCATAGCTGCCGGGAAGCTGAGGAACTATCTGCAGAACTGTCGTGTCGATGCTAGCCATCGTCAGAGCTCATTATGAGCCAGCGGCAACGAGATGCTCTTGATAAGAGTGCGCGGTACCCTGAGCAATGGTTGACCAGTTGAAGCGATTCGCTACTTCGACGCTTCGCTGAGACAATTGCTCGTAGGCGCTGGCGTCGTACTGCATGATGCGAACGAGCGTTGCGGCAAACCTTTCCACATCCCCGATCGGAACGAGCAGCTCGGGCAAATCGCGTAACAGGGATCGGGGGCCGGGAGAATCATACGCAACGGTCGGAATTCCAGACGCAAGCTGCTCGAGCACGGCAAAACCAAATCCCTCCGCATAACTTGGGAAGGCGCCGACCGTGGAATCAGAGAGAAATTTCGGAAGTTCGTCAGGTTGATATTCCGCCACAAGATCGACAAAATTATGCTGTGGAAGGGCGAGATCGCGCAGCACGTTTCGGTCTTCCGTTAACGTGCCCAAAAAAACGAATCTCACCTCGGGAACACGCTCGCGAACACGTCGAATGATCTCGCCCCAATCCTTTGTCCCTTTGCGAGGATTCCAAGTCCCGACAAAACTGATCTTTCTTTCCGCCAACCGGACGCGAGCCGGCGCCGCCATTTGCTCAAATGCGCGCCGTCGTTCCGCGGTCAGACCGTACGGCTGAACAATCGCTGGTTTGTCGGAGCCGACCTCGCCGCGCAGGAAATGCACCTCGTCCTCGTTAGGCAGGTTCAGCAAATCAGAATGCTGCAGCGCGCGTTCCGAAGCTTGGAACATTCGCTTCTTGATGAAAGTATAATAGACGCGACCCAGGAATTTTCCGCGCGGTTGATCTGGCCATTTATCCTGTGCCATCCGCTCAAAATCCTGGTAGAGTCGATAAAGCCCTACCGAACGCGCGACCAATAAGCCGGCAAATCCCAATCGTTTCTTTGGAAAAGGTAATGTTCCGAGCAGGGCGTCAATTACGTCGAAGCGATCAGCGTTTCGTCGCACGAACGCCGCCGCCCTCCGGGGAAAGAGAAGCTGCCGCCAGGCCGAGAGAAATCCCGACGACGTCGGGGCGGGATAAGCGTCCATGAGACAAAACTTCGAGACCGAGTGTCCCGCCTCCTGCCAAGCCTCCGCCAATTCGATGAACACGCGTGCGGCTCCCAGACGAGCGTCCCAAGGCAAATCTACGACAACCAAAATTCGCAGCGTTCTTTCCATCACAGCAATTCGTTTGCGCATCAACGAAACAAACTCGTCCAGAACTTGTGTCGCACGGGGTTGACGTAATGACGAAGGACTAATTCGCGGCCGGCATAACGATCGCGATAAACGAACTGATCGTCGAGCTGGACGACATATTTTGAGGGATCG
>JALYUC010000095.1 GCA_030853965.1 Verrucomicrobiota bacterium
GGCTGGATCGAAGCGGCTGACCTCATCGTCAAGGGCATGAACGGCGCGATCGCGGATATCACCCTGCAGCAGGTGCTGACGCGGCCCGAAGATTTCGATGTCATCGCGACACTGAATCTGAACGGCGATTACCTGAGCGACGCGCTCGCCGCACAAGTCGGTGGGATCGGTATCGCCCCGGGTGGAAACATCAACTACATCACCGGCCACGCCATTTTCGAAGCGACACACGGGACAGCGCCGAAATACGCGGACCAGGACAAAGTGAACCCGGGTTCCGTGGTTCTCTCGGGCGAAATGATGTTCCGCTATATGGGCTGGACGGAAGCCGCCGATCTCATCATCAAAGGCCTCAACGGCGCCATCTCCAGCAAACGGGTGACCTATGATTTCGCGCGCCTAATGGAAGGCGCCACCGAGATCAAGTGCTCCGAGTTTGGGGATAATGTCATCGCGGAGATGTAACTTAAGCGAAGATCGACATCTACTTTTCAGAAAAATTTATGCGTACAGTAACTTACTTCTTAATTCTGATCGCGGGAATCGGGGGCGCGTTCGCCCAGAAACGCAACATCACCGAGAAAGATCTCTTCGATTTTGTGTGGATTGGGGACCCGCAAGTTTCGCCAGACGGAGCGCGCGTCGCTTTTGTGCGCGTCACGGTAAACGAGAAAAAAGAAGGTTATGACACCTCGATCTGGACGGTCGCCACGGCGGGCGGTGAAGAACCGCGCCAACTAACCAAAGGAGATCATGACGGCGCGCCGCGCTGGTCGCCCGATGGAAAATTTTTGCTTTTTGTTCGTGCGACAGAAAAGGATGGAAAGCCCGAACCGCCACAGCTCTGCATGCTGCCCATGACGGGCGGCGATTCGTTTGCGTTTACGGATCTGCCGAAAGGCGTGGGCGATCCGAAATGGTCGCTGGATGGGAAGACCATCTCATTTACGAGTTCGACCAACGCGGAGGATTTGACCAAGCAGGAGAAAAAGAAACAAAAGGAAGAAGAGCTAAAAAAGGCGGTAAGCACAGAGGCTTCGCCCTCTCCCTCACCAACCGGCAAAACTGCTGCGCGCGCCTCTTCGCCCTCCAGTTCTTCCGCAAAAGAAAGCGCGCCCGATGCTGCGGTAAAAAAGGCAGAAAGTGAGGCTGAACATGAGAGCGATATTCACGTGATTACGCGCGCGATCTATCGCGCAGACGACGAGGGCTACCTGGATCCGAAGCGTCCGCAACACATTTGGATCGTACCCGCGCCGCGCAGCGCGGATCAGAAAGTTCAGCCGAAACAACTGACCAATGGCCGGTTCGATGAAGCCAACGTGGTCTGGGCAAAAGATAATTCTCGAATCTTCTTCACGTCGCTGCACGCGGACGAGCCGTATTACGATTTGCCAAAGACGGAGCTTTACTCGGTTGCGGCTAGCGGGGGTGACCCGACAAAACTCAACTCGTTCGACATGGACGTAGGCGACGTGGCGCTCAGTCCAGATGGCAAGCAGATCGCCTTTGTTGCTTCGACGACGCAGCCGGTAAATTCGTACACGCAGCCCGACCTGTGGATTGTCGATCTTACGGCAAACGCCAAGCCGCGAAATTTGACCGACAAATTCGATTTCGACGTCGGACAAGGTGTGTTTGGTGACAACCCGCCACCGCGCGGCGCCGGAGGCAACACGCCACTATGGACGCCGGACGGACATAATCTCATTGAAGTGTACGGGAAAGAGGGAAAAACCATCCTCGCGTCATTCGATGTCACGAGCGGCACACCAACCGATATTACAAAAGGCAACCAAGCCGTCCTTCGTTTCCGGGCATGTGGCACGGGCATCCTGCCCGTGAATGGTGGGGGCCATCGGCAAGATGCCGATGCCACGATGAAGCTCGTCTACACTGTTTCGACGGCGACCCGGATCACCGATTTGTTCGTGCTTGATTCAAAATCGGCAAATGCGCAGCCGATTCAGTTGACCAAAGCGAACGAGGAACTCTTTTCGAAACTGAATCTGACGGAGCCGGAAGAGATTTCGTATCAAAGTTTTGACGGCAAGAAAATGCAGGCGTGGGTGCAGAAGCCGCCCGGTTTCGATCCGGCAAAAAAATATCCGTTGCTCCTAAACATCCACGGCGGTCCGCACGCCGCTTACGGATCCATTTTCGAACATGAGTTTCAGTGGATGGCGGCAAAAGGTTACGTCGTGCTTTATCCGAATCCGCGCGGTAGCACGACTTATGGCCAGGATTTCGGGAATGTGATTCAGTACCATTATCCGGGCGACGACTTCAAAGATTTGATGTTGGGCGTGGATGAAGTGCTCAAGCGCGGGTACATCGACAATAAGAAACTTGGGGTCACTGGCGGGAGCGGCGGTGGATTGCTGACGAACTGGGTGGTAGGACACACGGATCGTTTCGCCGCGGCAGTATCGCAGCGCGACATCGCGAGTTGGAGTCATTGGTGGTACACGGCGGATTTCACTCTGTTCCAATCAACCTGGTTCAAAGCGCCACCGTTTGACGCCGAAGAAGATTTCAAAGCGCGCTCACCAATCAGTTACATCAAGAACGTGAAGACGCCGATCATGTTTATCCTAGGGGAAGCCGATTATCGCACGCCGCCGGGCGCAGGCGGCGAAGAAATGTTTCGCGCGCTCAAGTTCCTAAAGGTCCCCACGGCGATGGTGCGCTTTCCTAACGAGTCGCACGAGCTTTCGCGCTCGGGTCAGCCATGGCATCGCGTAGAGCGATTGCAAAACATCGTCGGCTGGTTCGATCACTGGCTGATGGGCGTTCCCAAACCGGAATACGAAGTGGCACCGGGCGACGAAGTGCCGATCAAGAAACCCTCCGAGCCAAAAAAGCAGACGTCGCCGTCGCGATAATTTTTTTGAAAGATGGAGGGACGGGCTCTGTCCCGTCCGACGAATTAATGGGACCAATATGGACGAAATCGGCCGCAACCATCCGCCGCATTTTTCAGTAATCGAACGCCACAACACTGCGGTCATCGTTTTCGTCACCGTTTGCACTAAAAACCGGAAACGGATCCTTGCGAACGACACGCGCTCAAAGTTGTCTGCGCCGCGTGGCAGGCCTCGCCGACATGGCTAGTCGGAAGATACGTAATCATGCCGGACCATGTTCATCTGTTTTGTGCGCCTGCTGAAGTCATCCCGCAGCCGCTTCAGAAATGGGTAAGCTTTTGGAAATCGCATTCGGCGCGAAATTGGCCTTATCCCGCGCAATTGCCAATTTGGCAGCGGCATTGTTGGGACACGCAATTGCGACGCAGCGAAAACTACGATGAAAAGTGGGAATATGTTCTGCAAAATCCGGTGCGTGCAGGTTTAGGGACACGGCCTGAAGATTGGCCATATCAAGGAGAGTTGAATATTCTTTCGTGGTAAGGGAGTCCCGTCCTTTAAATTTTGGGACGACACGGAGGTCGTCCCTCCATTATCATCAGATTCATGGCTTCCTCCTCCCTTTGGCAGCGATTTCAGCGATACTTTCTTCGCTACGACGAGCCCGATTTTTCCATCGACATCAGCCGGATGAAATTTCCGGAGGATTTCTTCGGGAATATGCGATCAGGCATTGAGAAGGCGTTTGCATCGATGCGCGAACTGGAAGGAGGCGCGATCGCCAACCCAGACGAGAAACGCATGGTGGGTCATTACTGGTTGCGCAATCCGGCGCTGGCGCCGAATGCGCGGCTGCGGGCAGAGATCGAGGAGACCAATCTCCGCATCAAACAATTTGCACGCGACATTCATTCCGGAAAGATCGCGGCAGCTGGGGGAAAGAAGTTCGAACACATTCTTTTAGTCGGGATTGGCGGCTCGGCGCTTGGACCGCAATTCATTGCCGACGCGCTCGGATCGGCGCGCGATCCGATGGACATTTATTTTTTCGATAATACCGATCCCGACGGCTTCGACCGCACCTTCGGCAAGATCGACAATTTTCTTTCTCAAACGCTCGTTATCGTGATCTCCAAATCGGGCGGCACGAAGGAGACGCGCAATGGGATGTTGGAAGCGGAAGCAAAATACAAAGCAGTGGGACTTCAATTCGAAAAACACGCGGTTGCGGTAACCGGTGTTGGCAGTGAGCTCGATAAACACGCCGAAAAAAATGGATGGCTGGCGCGCTTCCCGATGCATGACTGGGTCGGTGGACGCACCTCCGTCATGAGCGCAGTCGGTCTTGTGCCGATGGCTTTACAAGGTCTTAACATCGACAATTTCCTCGCCGGCGCCGCAGCAATGGATGAACGGACGCGCTTAACCGATGCGACGCAAAACGCGGCGATGTTGCTTGCGCTGATGTGGCACTACGCTGGAAACGGGAAAGGCGAGAAAGATATGGTCGTTCTGCCCTATAAGGACCGCTTGATGTTGTTCAGCAAATATTTGCAGCAACTAGTGATGGAATCGTTAGGCAAAGAAAAAGATCTTGATGGAAACATCGTCCATCAAGGAATCGCCGTTTATGGAAACAAAGGTTCGACCGACCAGCACGCTTACCTACAGCAATTGCGCGACGGGGTGTTGAACTTCTTTGTCACATTCATCGAAGTTGGGAAAGATCGACATAGTGCGCGATTCGAAGTGGAGGAAGGCGTGACGAGTGGCGATTATCTCCAGGGGTTTTTGCGGGGTACCCGATCAGCCCTGTATGAGAGCGGGCGTGAATCGATTACGATAAGTATTTCCGACGTGAGTGCCTACAACGTTGGCGCTCTGATCGCACTTTACGAACGCGCGGTTGGGTTTTATGGCGCACTGGTAAATATCAACGCGTATCATCAGCCCGGCGTAGAGGCGGGGAAAAAAGCCGCTACGCAATTGCTTCAGCTGCAAAACAAAGTGCGCGAGCAATTCTCCAGTTCTCCTAAAACCGCCGAGGAAATTGCGCACGCCCTCGACAGCGATCCAGAGGATGTGTTTCACGTTCTTCGTCACCTGGCGAGCAATGATCCCGGAATTGAAATGTCGCCTGGAGAACAGCCAGCCGACGACACGTTTTCGCTCCAGCAAGGGCGCCGTTCCGTTTCGTAATCTTCTTGCCACAAAATGACCGAGCCCGATTCCGGAATAAGCGCGCCTGCCGATTCTCTAAGTGTTTCCTGGAGCAATGTCGTGCGGTTCGTGCGCCAGCTCAGTCACGACTTGCGCAACCATTTGAATGCGGTGGAACTGCAATCGGTTTACGTGAACGAGCTGACTGAGGATGCGGAGCTGAAAACTGAGATCAAAAGGATGCGCGAGATGATCGCGCAACCTGGAATTATCCTGCAGAAGTTGTCCGCCGATTTGGCGAAGATCAAAACCAATTTCATTGCCTATAAGGCAGCCGATTTTATGGAAGACGTTCGACGCAAGTTCGGCAACGATTTCCCAGAAGAGGCGGCACGAATGGGTTGGGAAATTCAAGCGGGCGAGGCAACGTTCGATGTCGATCCACAATTATTGCAGCAAGCGCTGTTCGAACTTTTCGCAAACGCGTTCCGACATGAAGCCAAAGGAGAAGCGTTAAAAGTAACGGCGCACGCAGAAAAAGACTGTTTTGTTTTCACTCTGGAGGAATTGAAAGCGCACTTCAATTTACCGACCGAAAATTGGGGGCGCGAGCCATTGCGGAGCGTCACGCAAGGGCATTATGGTCTTGGACTAAATCGAGTGCGCGGTATTGTCGAAGCGCACAGCGGTGACTTTCGCACGCAATATGATCCGGCATCATCGACTCTCGTTACAACAATTACGCTGCCTTTGTCTGCTACCAGGAGTTAAGGGGACACGCGTTTTCTGCGCAGGGTCGCGGTTGAATGGAAATCAAAAATAGAGAAGAGAGGCCACTCATGGGCGAGAGCCGCCGCATTCTCATTATCGACGACGAGCGTCCAATTCTTCTCACGCTCGAGGCTCTTCTGGGGCGGCACGGCTATGAAGTCGAAACCGCCGCGACTGCTGCCGCCGCACAGAAGTTGCTGGAAGCAAAGTCCCCTGCCCTTGTCCTGCTCGATCTCCAACTGCCCGACGCCGAAGGATTCGAAATGCTCGATCGCATTAAGACCGAGCATGCGGAAACACAGGTAATCATTTTGACCGCACACGACACGTTGAACAACGCCATCGAGTCAATTAAACGCGGCGCTTATCATTTTATCAGCAAGCCGTACGCGCCGGAAGAGTTGCTTAGCTTGGTGGACAAAGCTCTGGAGAAGCAATCGCTGCTCCGCGAGACAGAAGAACTTCGGCAGAAAACGCAGCAGCTCGAAAAGCGTCTCGAAATCGCGGAGACAAAACTGATTCCGATTTTGGCGAGCAAAGCGATGCAGCAAATCGAGGAGTTGATCGCCGCGATGGCCCCGTCGGGGGCTAACGTGCTCATCACGGGCGAGAGCGGCGTCGGCAAAGAAGTAATCGCCAATGTCATTCATCACCGCAGCCGCCGCGCCGAAAAACCAATGGTGAAATTAAATTGCGCGGCCTTCCCGCAAACCATGATCGAAGGCGAACTTTTTGGTTACGTCAAAGGCGCTTTCACCGGTGCAATGAACGATTTTCCGGGAATGATCGCGGAAGCGGGCGGGGGCACACTGTTTCTGGACGAGATTTCAGATATGCCGCTGGATTTGCAGACGCGTTTCTTACGCGTGCTGCAGGAGCGCGAATATCGTCCTCTTGGCAGCACGCGCACAATGAAGGCAGACTTTCGCGTAATCGCGGCAACCAATCGACCCATTGCCCAGGCGCTGGCGGAAAATCGTCTGCGTTCCGATTTGTATTACCGGCTGAACACTTTTCAAATCGAAGTCCCGCCGCTGCGCGAGCGTAAACAGGATATTCCTCCCCTCGTCGCCTCTTTTGTAAAACAATTCGCGCAGCAACTTGGAAAACCGGAACCGGCGATCGCGCCGGACGCGTTCCAAAAGTTGCTCGATTACTCCTGGCCGGGAAATGTGCGCGAACTCCAGAACGCGCTGGAATATGCGGTGGTCCTGGCGCGGCAAAACCTGATTGGCGTCAAGGAATTGCCCGCCGAGGTACAGCTGCCAGTAGCTCTGCAACAAGTAGACCGGGGCGCGCCCGCCGGGCAAGGCGTGCAAAGCCTTGATGATGTTGAGCGAAGTACGATCCTGCAGGCCCTCGCGCAATGTCATGGAAACAAGAAGAAAGCGGCTCAGCTTCTCGGAATCCAGCGTCCGACGCTCTATAACAAGATGAAGCGTTACGCGATCGAACTCTGAGATGTAGAGCCGGCTGTGTCAGCCGCAGCTCTTAGGATTTGCGGGCGACACGCCCCGCCACTACAACTGGCGCTCGCGCCAGCCCGGGCTAAGATCGACAACGTAATGTCGCGCCATCTCGAACAGGTTCTCGCGCACGCCGAAAGTCAGCTCGCCACGACTGGCACAAAACGGCCAACCGAAGTCCTTCCGGTCTACAAAAAATTCCTGAGGATTGAAGAGCACCGCTTGCGCTTAAAACATCAAGCCGGCGGCGGCGGCCGTGAGCTCTGCGCGCGCCGGGTTGACCTGGTCGATGTGTTATTGCGGCATGTTTACAGCTCGGCGGCAGCCGCGGCTGGCAGTGAACAAAGCAAAAACGAAGCTTCACTTGCACTCGTCGCCCTGGGCGGCTATGGCCGGGGCGAATTAAATCCTTTTAGCGATGTAGACGTAATGCTTCTGCACGGCGGGAGCTCTGGAAAAGTTTCGCATTATCTCGAGCAGGTGGTGGAACAGATTCTTTATTTGCTCTGGGATATTGGCTTCAAAGTCGGGCATTCCACCCGCTCAGTTAAAGAAGCCGTGGCCCAGGCAAATCGCGACATGCTAACCAAGACGTCGATGCTGGAGTCGCGTTTTCTGGCGGGCGATGCTGAGCTGGCGAGAAAATTTCGGGATCAGTTTCGCGCCAAATGCGTCACGGGGTACGAACGCGAATATGTCGAAATGCGGATGCAGGACCAGGCAGCACGCCATAAGAAGTTCGGTGATAGCGTTTACATGCAGGAGCCGAATCTAAAAAACGGATGTGGCGGCCTGCGCGACTATCAAAATCTACTTTGGATGACCTACTTCAAGGAAGGTGCGCTGACGACCACTCACCTTGTCGGAAAAGATTGGTTAAGCGAGGCCGACCGGCGACGTATCGAAATCGCCTATGATTTCCTGCTGCGTCTCCGCACCGATTTGCATTACGCGACGGGCCGGGCCACCGACGTTTTGCATCTCAACATGCAGGAACAAATCGCGAAGCGCTTGAACTATCAGCAGCAAAACGGCCAGCGACGCAGCGAAACCTTGATGCGTGATTACTACGAGCACACGCGAAATATCTTTCGCGTTACCGAGCGTATCACCGAACAGTTCAGGGCCGGGCGGGCTACCGACCGAACGCGTTCGCTCTTCAATTTTCTCCCTCTGATGCGATCCGACGAGGCTCGGCTCGAGTCATTTTTCGTGCGCGACGGACAATTGCAGGCGGAGCAGCGCGATCTTTTTGACCAGGATCCCGCGCAGATGATGCGGGTATTTCAGCTGGCACAGGAGAACGAGTTAGATCTGAGCCCGGAGCTGGAAGACGTACTTAACCGGAGGCTCGGAAAGATTACGCGCGTTTACCGCTACGCGAAGGACCCGCGCGAAATCTTTAAGAGCATCCTCTCACGCAAAGGCGAGGTCGGACGAATTCTCCGCATGATGCATCGGGTCGATTTTCTAGGCCGTTACATTCCTGAATTCGGGCAACTGACCTGTCTCGTTCAACATGAGTTTTTTCACCGCTATACCGCCGACGAACACACGCTCCTGTGTATCGACAAGTTAGATGCGCTCACGCGTACGGAGGATCGGAAGCTGATTCCTTATCGTACGCTGTTTGAAAAACTCGACGATCCTTTCGTTCTTTATCTCGCGCTCCTCCTTCACGATACCGGCAAAGCTGTTCGTGCACGGCCGCATTCCGAGGCGAGCGCGGTCTTTGCCCAACGTGTCGCCTCGCGGCTTCAGCTCTCGCCGGAGCAGCGCAAATCTCTTATTCTGCTGGTCGATCACCACGTGACGCTCTCGAACATTGCGCAACAAAGAAATCTCGATGACCCGGCAACAATCGTTGAATTCGCAAATATCGTGAAGCAGCAGAGAAATCTGAATGCGCTGATGCTCCTCACCTTAGCCGACGGCCAGGGAACCAGTGCCGGCGCCTGGTCCGATTGGAAGGAGTCGCTTGTCTGGCAATTGTTCCATGCCACAACGCAATATCTGGTCGATCAAAAATCCTATTACGAGCAGACAAAAATCGAACGTGAGAGTTTGCAGGCGGCCGTGCTTGAAAATCTTACCGCCGATTATCGCGATGAGATCGACGCGCACTTTGATTTTATGCCTGACAATTATTTTCGCGCCACGGAAGTGTCAGAGGTGGTCAAGCATCTGAGATTGTTTAGAACCTTCCTCGAAAATGTCTGCGCGCTCGACGGCCGGCCATTGACTCCGGCCGTCAACTGGGAGCCATTTCCCGAGCAGGGACATACGATCGTGTCTCTCTACAATTGGGGTCGGCAGCAGTTGCTCGCAAAAATCGCCGGTTCGTTCGCGGGGGCAGGCATCAACATCCTGTCTGTCGATACCTTCACCCGCGGTGATCACACGGTTCTAGATATCTTTCGAGTGTGCGATATTAACGCACGCGCGGTCACTGCCGAGCCCGATTATGCGGCCGTCGCAGCAATTTTGTGCGATGCCCTCGAGAACGAGACATTTGATTTCAGCCCGTTGCTGGAAAAGGCGCGGCGCCAGGCCCGACCGGGGCCAAGGCAAGAGCTCGATTTTCCGACCTACATTGCGGTCGATAACAAAGCGCATCCGGCTTACACCCTGATTCAAATCCAGACGCCGGACCGGGTCGCCTTGCTTTACGATCTGCTTTCCTGTTTTGGACGCGAAGGAGTTTCAATCGCGCTCTCGCGCATTAGTACCCAGAACGGCGCCGCCATTGACACGTTTTATGGAACCGACAGTGGTACGGGCAGCAAAATTACCGATTCGAACCGCATTGCGGTGCTCCAGGAACGCCTGCACTCCGCAACGGTAAGTGGAACGTAAACTTTCGACGCGTCCGATATGAATGCACTCATCCTTGCGGCTGGTTACGCGACGCGTCTTTATCCGCTTACGCTGAACAAAGCGAAGCCATTACTCGAAATCGCCGGCAAACCAATGATCGAATGGGTAGCTAATAATCTCGCGCCCGTGCCCGGGTTGGAAACGATTTTCATCGTGACGAATGATAAGTTCGCGAGTGACTTCCAAGCGTGGGCCGATCGTTACAAGGATCGACACCCCAATCTCAAGTTCAAGATCGTCAAGGACGGTTCGACGAGCGATGACGATAAACTCGGCGCGATCGGCGACATCAATCTAGTTCTGATGCGCGAGAATCTGGTCGAAAGCGACTTGATCGTGGTGGCTGGCGACAACTTGTTTAGCGAACCACTAACAAGTTTTGTCGATCTTGCGAAAAACACGGAAGCGACTGTCGCGATATATAACGTGGGAGATCTCGACGCGATCAAGAAATATGGTGTTGTCACGGTCGATGCTGACGGCGTAATCACGCATTTTGAAGAGAAGCCGGAAAAACCGAAGAGCACGTTGGCGGCGATTGCTCTCTATTACTACTCGCGGGCGGTACTTCCTCTCTTTACGACCTACCTCGCCGCCGGAAACAATCCAGATCAACCCGGCCGGTTTTTACAATGGCTTTACACGCGCAAGCCCGTGAAAACTTTTCAGATCACAGGCAAATGGCTGGACATCGGAAGCAAAGAAACGCTGGAAGAAGCAAACAAAATTTTTGCAGGTAGGGGCGATTGACCCCAATCGCCTTAAATCAAAGCAATCTTTCGGGCGGTTCGGTGAACCGCCTCTACCTACTTTAATCGCCCTTCGTCGAATTCGATCAAATCGAAATAAGTCCGAATGTCTTTGCGACCGTCGCCACCCGCTTCTTTCAGGAAGTGGACGAAACGCGCTTTCTTCGCGGCTGTGTCTGGATGCCGCGAGATCATTGCCTGATTCCATTGCTCAATAGATTCCGGGGAATGTTTCGCGGCACGGTCCTCCACCCACTTTAGAATTGCCGAATCGTCATCGAGGCGATTGGCGGCTTCTTCAAAGGCATCGCCATCGAGCTTCAGAAATGCGAGCAAATGTTTATCGAATCCGACGGTCTTGTAGTTGTAACCGTTGAGCAAGCCCTTGCGATGAAGCTTGGCCTTGTCGATCAAACGCACCAAATGGACGTAGCCGCCGAGCTTTTCGTACGGACTGCGCGGATGCAGTTTTCGCATTGATACCGCAGCTAGGTCGCAGGCAACGGATGGGCGGTGGCGGTTGGAATTTTTGATTCGTCGCCTCCTGCACTCGCTGGTTTTTGTTCCGGTAACAGTTCGCCCTGAGTCAGATCGGCCTGGCCGATCACCAGTTGGCCGGAAAAAAGTCCACCCTTGTCAATGGTGATTGATTTGGCTGTGACATTACCGTCGAGCACTCCGCTTTTGTGGATATTAACCGCACCGGTGGCTATGATTTCGCCTGTCATCCGGCCCTTGATATCGATGCTGCCAACTCGAACCCGGCGGAAGAAGTGAACATCAGATTTGCGTTCGACACTCACATAATTGGCGGTCAAGCGGCCGGGGATTTTTCCGACAAAATTAATGGTCGCCGATTCATCGCAATTAAGGTTACCGCGTAATTTACCCTCGATGGAGGCAGACTTGCAGACGACACTGGTGCTGCTGAGGTCGCCTTTGGAGTGAAGATACACGTCGCCGCGCGTGCGAATCGATCGGCTGAAGCTAGTCACGATCTTGTAATCGCGTAGATCGATGTGCGCGCTGCATCCGGGACAATTTGTCGATGTTGCGGCATCACTAACCTCATGCTTTCGCTTGCACTCGAAGCAAGCGACTAGCCGGCTACGCTGCCGGTTCCACAGCCCCTCGATCTTGCGCAGACCAGTGGGCTCTTGCCCGGGCATCACCTCATCTTTTGCGCGGAGCTTTAGCCCAGCCTTGGGGTCGGTTGGAGAAAACGAACGGCCGCATTGGCGGCACATCGTACTTTTCGCCGCCGCATAGTCCATCTGCTTAAAGCCACAGTGCGGACACTCCACACTGACCTTAGCAGGCGACGGCTTGGCCACTGGTTAGCCTGGTAGGCTCGCGGAAACTTCCTTTCGAGTTAGGCGCGCGCAAACGCCGGCTTGGCCGACTCGTCGTTCCGTACAATTTCAGGACGGCTGGAGGAAGGCTTGGCGGCCGTCACGCTCATACCGCTCGTGACTTCCGACTTGCCGATAAAGGTCGCACCTTCCTCGATCACCAAACGCGCCGCTTTCAAATCTCCTTGCAAAGTGCATTTCGATTTTAGTTCACAGCGCTCGTTCACGGTGATGTTGCCCTGCACCTTTCCGAAAACAATGATGGATTTCGTTTTGATCTCGCCGCGAATATCAGCATTCTCACCGATCGTCAGCACTCCCTCAGAGTTGATTTCCCCCTCGACTTTACCGTCGATGAGGAGCTCTTTTTGAAATTTGATCGAGCCTTTGATTTCGACGTCGCTCGAGAGGATGTCTTTGCCAGAATGTTCAGCCATATACTTTTGGTGATCGGTTAGTGATGTTCTTGACGGCTCGCCGTGAGCCGGCCGGTTGGTGTCATCAGAGGCCGAATGCAACGATCCTTCTCCGATCGCCGACATCGGCTTCTGCGGTATGAATTTTTTCAACACGCCCTTAGTATTGTGACGCTGGAGCAATCTGTCAACGGATTCTCACAGGGAAACACCAACTTTTTCACCGGTTATTCGCAACCCGGAACAGTTTTCCAGTTGTGTTTTGGGCAGAAAAGACCAGATATCGCGGCGCTTGCGACGCCATCCGATCCAGGGATCGACACAGTGGATGCTCCGGAATGGGGGTGCCCAGAAGAGCACTCGAGTTTTCTAGAACACGCTCGGCATCGTAACTGAAGATCCAGGTCACTTTGTGATTCTCCAGAATTTCACGTGCTTTCTGCGGATCCTCGGAAAGGAAAAATCGGGCGCTGTCGGCGATCCCATCCAAACTCTCATGGGAACTCCCCGCGATTCCAGGCTGACCCGACCAATATGCGATTGACGGCGAAAGCCACCACGGCGCCAGAAATGCACGCATTTCAAACGATTGGATATTCAACGCGAGCTCGCGCAGCCCGACACCTTCATGTCGACGTTCGATGCGTCTCGCCAGTTCGGTCTCGCTCGGCCAAAGCTTTTCGTCCCAATCGCGCAAAATCGGAAAGATTGACAGTGTGAACGCGACCCAAACGGCGAGGCGTGATGTGATCTGCTGAAGCAAACCCGGTAGCGCGATCGCAAAGATCAAAACGAAGAAATAAGCCCAACGCGCCTGCCAAATGGTACAGCCGTAAGTCGCGATGAGTAACGCGATAACAAACATCGGCAGCGCCGCGCGCTTACTTTTACTCTTGCTCGTGCTCTTTCTCGTACTCGTCCAAACAAGAATAGGCGCGATCACGATCATATAACCCGCCCACCGAAACCAAATGGGACTGAATGGCGAGACTGCAAGCAACTCGCCGATTGTCCGCGACCAGTTGCGGAACGTTTCACTCGACGAAAAAATCGATACGGAAGGAATGCGGCCCTCAATCATAAGCGCCGTGAGAATGATCGCCGAAAAAACAATCCAACCGGTCCGTCGCTCTTTCGTGAAAAGAAGATCTCGATCTTGCAACACTCCGATTACAACTAAGAGCGCGAGCAGGAGAAAGGGTTCGTAAACCGAGACCCAAGTCGCCACGCCCCACGCGATTCCACTGACGACGGCCCATCGCGGTGATGGTCTGCATCGCAGCATCCACTCGGCACAGATTGCGATCGTGACGAGTAAGATAACCAATGCCTGATGATCGGGTCGCCCGATCTCGGTGCCGTGGACAAGAATGGGGCTGATCGCGTAGAGAATTAGCAACGTCCAGCGATAGCGGAAGCGCATTCGGCGCGACCACCACCAGAGAAACCAGCCACCCATCACAGCGAGGAGCGGCGAGATCAATGCGCCGGCCAAATCAACCGCATGGGTAGTAATTGGCCTGAGCAAGATCGACAATGTAACAATGAGATAATCGAGTGGTGCAGTGGTATGCGGAACCGTGCCCACTGGAAAATTTTCGAAATTGTGATGACGCACTATCATTCCAGGATGTTGCGCACACTTTCGGACCCGCGTCATCCGCGCGTAACAATCCGCGTCCGCGAAATAAACATTTCCGGCAACGAAAACGTCCTGATAATTCGCACACCGCGCAGCGATAATCAGCGTGCTGAGAATTGCGACCTCGAAAGCGATTAGCGCGAATCGTCCAAATCGTTGCACAAGATCGACAGTCGCAAATGGGAAATCGAAAATCGAAAATGAAATTTGCTATCTTGTCTAAGCGAAGATCACAAATGACGGCGAGCAAATTCCCGACCCGATCCGCTTTTTAAATATTTTTCGAATGCGTGCGCTTTGCTCTCGCATTTAAACGCGATGGCCGTTTCGATTCGCCATGGCCGGTGTTTGGATGTATTGGGACACGCTCCGCGGTTATGTTCGAGCAAGCGTTCTCCAAGATCGCGCGTAACACCTGTATAGTGGATAGTCTCATCTGCCTCGCTGATTAGGATGTAAACGTAGAAGAAACCTTTCATCTGCTGGCCTGCCAAGCCGTAGTCTTTGGGGCGCGGAGAGCAAATTCAAAAATACACAGCCCGCCTTCACTTTGTTACGGCGTGGCAGCCTTCGCTTTTGCGCTGCGCTCCAAAGCGAAGGCTGGGCCCGCCAGGATTCGAACCTGGGACCAAGGGATTATGAGTCCCCTGCTCTAACCGCTGAGCTACAGGCCCTCGCAATTCGAAGTAAAACATAGCAAACGAAACGTGACCAATCCGAAAGAACTCGCTCGCGAAAACTTCCGTCGTTCGCACTGAGCTACAGCCCAGCCACCTATAATCTCCGCAACGAGCTATCTTCCCCGATACCTGGTTAACGGCGTGTTACTGGTCTCGTTGCCAGTAGGCCGATCGCCTGTTTGCTGCACACCTGAGGTAAATGCCATCTTCTTGTCTCGCACCGCTCTCAGTTCAATGGGAGCGCCAGTTTTGCATTCGTGGCACCAGTGGCGTGCTTCGCTTTTCAACCGCGTTCTGGTTCCGCAATTGTCGCAGACGAACATCTCCTTTTTTATGCTCATAGTGAGATTCTCATTCTTTTTGATTGAGTAGCCTGGCAATAGTTTGCTCCAAGTCGGTAACTGAGACCGGCTTCTTCAGGTACGCATCTCCGCATATTGAAAGGGCTTTCTCTTGGTCCGAATCGTCTGCGTATGCCGAGTAGTAAAGAATCGGAACGCCCGGCTGTAGGGTTCGCAGCTGCTGACATAAGTCGATGCCGGTGCCATCGGGAAGCCTCACGTCCAGGATACACAAGTTAAAACGGACGTCTTTGGCCAATTGTAAAGCCTCAGAAACTGTTCCAGCTGTGACCACGACATATCCAAACTCCTGGAGAGAACCCGCTATCAGCAGCCGTACATCTGGATCGTCATCGACATGAAGGATGTGCGCTTTCGCGTTTTCCATATTTGCTCCTCACTTTTCACGTTTCGACCATGTCACCCACGACCGCAACCTGCTAGTGCTTTTTTTGAAGATTAGTTGTGGTCAGAAGACAAGCTGGCTTTCTCCGCGGCTCTCGAAGGCGCACTGGAATCAAGAATATCTGCTTGCGTAAATTTCACGCCGTTATGTCCCATGAGCGCTGAGCCGCAAACGCAAAGCGAATTGGAGATTGGCCACGTTCTGTTTATCGACGTGGTCGGTTACTCGAAGCTTTTCATCAACGACCAACGCGAGATCCAGCAACAACTCAATAAAGTAGTGGCGCGGCACCGCGCAATTCCGCGCCGCCGAAACTGAAGATAAGCTCGACGCGGTCGATGGTCCGGCCATCACCACTCGCCAGGCCGAAGCTTACACCTTGATCGGCGATCGGAATCGCGCGCTCGAGCGGCTCTCCGAAGTAGCGAAAATTCCGGCCGGACCCAGCGTCGGCGACTTGCGCCATCCGGTCTGGGACGATTTGCGAAGTGATCCGCGCTTCGACCAAATCGTCGCCACCGTCAAAGCGGCGAGCAAGTAGCGTTTCAATCAGTCTTTTACCACTGTCACTTTGTCGACGAGCATATCGTTGCCTTCTTTGACGTAGTGGACGCGTACCTTTCGATCCTTCCTGATCTTGGAGGCGTTGATCACTTTCCCATTCGCGTTCACGTAAGTGACTGTCTTGCCAAATTTGTAGCTTACCGGTGCGCCAGTTCCTGTGCTCAAGACGATCGTAGCGCCGGGAGTGAACTCAGTAATTGTGCCGGTGCTTTCGGTCGTAGTTGTAGTTGTCGTTGTTTCAGAGGTGGTCGTTTGTGCATTTGCTACCGCCACGAAGAAAGCGGCCACGCAGACCATACCGAGGAATGTTTTCATATAACCTTTCTGTTGTTATTGCCTCTTTAGACTCACTCAATGCGCGGATGTTCAGGGATTTTTTTCATGGCATTATTTGAACCTGTTGATCGAACAGGAACTTTCGTCTTCCACCGGAACGATTGATCCGGTTACGCTCCATGAGATAGAGGTCGAAAGAGGCCGTCCGCCCGAAGCAGCATGAACAGCCAACCGCCCGTCGTTTACAATTTGCGTGTGCCGCGTTTCCCCACGCGGTGGATCGCCGGTATTGCCCTCGCGATTATGTTGCTCGGATTGATTTGGACGACGTACTACACGGTGCAAGCCGAATCGGAAGGGGTGGTCCTCCGCTTTGGCAGGTTTTTAAAAACAGTCGAACCCGGCTTGCATTTCAAGCTGCCTTTCGGCATCGACCAAGTAACCGTTCTGCCGACACGCCGGCAGTTAAAACTTGAGTTCGGCTTTGTCACTTTTGGCTACTCAAATCCCGATCAGCCGGGGAAGGACGCACAAGAGGAAAGGTCCATGGTCACGGGCGATTTAAACGCCGCACTTGTCGAATGGATCGTGCAATATCGCATCGAGGATCCCAAGCAATACTTGTTCGACGTCCGTAATCCCGGCCAAACGTTACGGGACTTATCGGAAGCAGCCATGCGTGAAGTGATCGGCGACCGAACGGTGGACGAAGTCATTACGATCGGGCGACAAGACATCGAAATCTCTGCGCTCGCGCGCATGCAGGAATTGGCGAAACGCTACATGCTCGGCGTCCGCGTGGATCAGGTGCAACTAAAGAACGTTAATCCGCCGGCCGAGGTCCAGGCCTCCTTCAACGAGGTTAACAAAGCGCAACAAGACCGCGAAAATGCGATCAACATCGCGAATGGCGATTATAACGAAGCAGTGCCAAGAGCGAAGGGCCAAGCCGATCAAGCAATTCGAGGCGCGGAGGGTTATCGATTCAAGCGCGTGAACGAAGCCCAGGGCGACGTCGCATCGTTCAACGCCATACTCGAGCAATACATCAAGGCGCCGGAGATCACCCGGACCCGGCTTTATCTCGAAACGATGGGTGACGTGCTCCCCGCCACCGGGGAGAAAATTATCATCGACGATTCGATGCGAAATTTGCTGCCGATCCTGCCACTCACCGGAAAAACCCTGGAGAAAAGATGACCAAGCGCGGTTGCCTCACACTTTTTGTAGTCGTCTTGGCGTTCGCGCTTTTGCGCGTGTTACTCGGGTGCTTCTTCGCCGTTTATCAAACGGAACAGGTGATCATTACGCAATTTGGCAAGCCGGTCGGAGAACCAATCACCGAGCCGGGTTTGCATCTCAAGCTTCCCATCATCCAAGCCGTCAACCGGATCGATAAACGTTTTCTCGAATGGGACGGTGCGCCCGTTGCCATTCCAACACGAGACAAGACCTACATTCACGTCGACACGTTTGCCCGCTGGCGGATCGACAACCCCAAGACCTACTTTGTCCGGCTGCGCGATGAACGCAGCGCGCAATCGCGTTTGGAAGACATTCTCGGAAGCGAGACCCGTAACGCCGTTGCGAAACACGATTTGATTGAGATCGTGCGCACGGACAAGGATCGCAAACCGATGCGCGACGAAACTCTGAAAAATGTGCCCACGGGTGTTGGGACGATTGGCGTCCTCCCGCCGATCGCGTACGGACGATTGAAAATCGAAGAGGAGATCAAAACGAAAGCCGCAAAGAAATTGGCGGAGTTCGGCATCGAGCTGCTCGACGTCCGGCTCAAGCGAGTGAATTACAATCCCGACGTCCTCGATCGGATCTATCAGAGAATGATCAGCGAACGCCGGCAGATCGCGCAACGGTTTCGCTCGGAAGGCGAAGGTGAAGCGGCGCGTATCGCCGGCCAAAAGGAACGCGATCTAAATGAAATTCAATCAACTGCCTATAGGCAGGTACAACAGATCCGCGGCGAATCCGACGCCAAAGCGACCGAGATTTACGCCCAGGCTTACACCCAGAATCCGCAAGCGGCGGAGTTCTACAATTTCCTCAAAAGCATGGAGACCTACCGAAAGGTTCTCACCAAAGATGCGACGCTCGTTCTTTCCACCGACAGCGATCTTTTCGGTTTGCTGAAACGCGCCAGTGCAAAACCTCAAACTTTGCCCCCGGCGCGCGGCGGGAATCCACCGTAAACGCCATTTACACGCAAGAGAGAGGAACGCTTAGTGATTGTTCTGATCGAACTCTTTTAGTTTCGCGCTGAAATAAGAGGCGGTGTCGGTCACATTGCCATCGGCAAAGCGAATTTTATAAGGCTGATGGCTCATCGACGACTCGGTCGCGCAATATTTGATGAATTGCTCGGCGGTTTTCACGCGCCCACCGGCGTAGTCGAGCTTCTTTTGCAAATGGTCGCGCGCGGCTTGCGCGTCAAAGTCTTTGCTGTTGCGGATGAAGACCGCGCCCTTGAGAGAGCCGAGCGACTGAATGATATAATCGATGCGCTGTTGTTCGCGCGCGTCCCGGGCGAAAAGGAGCGCGGGCAAGAGCAGGAGCATTACCAAGAGTGAAAGGAATCGCGGCATAGAAGATGTCGATCTTACAATTCGGGTTCCAAAGGTCTTACGGCCTTGTTCAGCACTTTGTCCCAGATCGGTTGGTGTTTGATCATCTCGAGCGTGATCTCCTTTGAGCGCGCCTTGTCCTGCTCGAAAACCTTGATCTGCTCGGCGGCGAACCGTGCATCGAGCACGTTCAAGTTCGCTTCGGCATTCAAACGGAATGAGCGAGCATCGAAATTAGAAGACCCAACTGAGACCCAAATGCCATCCACGATCATGTATTTGCAGTGAAACATGGTCGGCTGGTATTCGAAAATGCGAATACCGGCTTCGAGCAGTTTCCGCCATTTCGAATGCGACGCTCTGCGCACTGCTTGTTGATCGATGTGTCGACCCGGCACAATGATCTCGATCTTCACCCCGCGATGGGCGGTTTCGAGAAAGGTATCGATGGCGAGTTTGTCCGGAACGAAATAAGCGTTCGCGAGTCGCACACTTTTCGCGGCGGATGAAATTGACATCAGATACATGAGCCGCGCGCTTTCGCTCCCGCCTTTTGAGGAACTCTTGAATGTTTGCGCCTTGTAGGGGCCCACCGACGAGAGCGGCGGAAAGTAATCGTTGCCGTGCAGGACACTGCCATTGGTTCGCAGCCAGTTATCGAGAAAAGCAGACTGTAATTCCGAAACGACCGGTCCTTCGACTTTGTAATGGTTGTCGCGCCAATGTTTCGGATCTTGTGCATGTCCGTCCCATTCATCCGCGATCCCGACGCCGCCGGTAAAACCATATTTCCCATCGACAATGAGTAGCTTGCGATGAGTCCGGTTATTAATGCGGGTTGGGCTGTACCAGAAACTAGGGTTGTACAGCTGCAGCGGATTGTATTCGGCGATCTCAACCCCAGCGTCTTTCATGAGCTGGATAGACTCGTGATCGAGCTTGCGCGTCCCCTGCCAATCAAGAATAACGTGGACGGCCACCCCGGCTCGCGCGCGTTCAGCGAGCGCTTCGGCAAATTGGCGGCCGACTGATCCTTTCCAATAAACATAAGTCTCGAAATCGATCGAGCGCTTGGCACTGCGAATTGCTCTCAGCATGGTGGGAAAAATCTGATCGCCGTTGCGCAACGTGGCGACTTCGTTGCCGGGAAGCAATCCGGGCCCAAGCAAATTGTTCATCGTGCGCTCGAATTGCGGATCGCTCGTAGAATACTGATGCTTTATCTGGTAGTGCTCGCGCTTTGAGAAAATCATGCAGGATGTAAGCGCAAATAAGGCTGCAAGAACGGCGACTATTCGAACAATCCGGCGCGATTTGTGCATGTCGATCTTACTTAGAGCGCTTCGATCGCCTGGATAACGGTTTGACCGGGTTTGAAAATTGGTGCGAGCAACCCTTTAGCGAAATGGTTTTGTGCGGCGCGAACAAGCCGCGGTTTTAAATCATCCCGCAGGCGATCGGGGCGGCCGCTCACCTTCAAGTCAGTCCAGAGATAGCCATCAGCGCTGCGCTTAAATACTTCTTCGCGCGCGCCAGGAAATTTTTCGACCAGGTCGGGTGTGACGCCGAGCTGGAATTCTCCTTCAATCTTCTGTTCTTTCATGGTGAAGTCTCCTTTGACGACAACGAGTCCGTTTGATTCGAGAACAAAATTTTTCACGGTCAACGTCGGCGAATTCCATTCGTAATCGGCCTTGATCTGATTAATCGGAAGCCGCGAGAGTTCCTGGCGGCCAGTGAAGTTGGCCACGTTCTGCAACGCCTCAATGTTTTTCAAAATCGCGCGCGCAAACGCGATTGAACCACTGGCGCGCGGCGATGATTGACCCATCTGATTTTGCAAGTGGGTCGTCGCATCGAATTCCGCCTCAAGTTTTGAACGTTGCGTTTCGCTCAAAAAAGGCGCGACCGGACAACGTGCAAACGTTAGCTGTAAATCGAACGACGCCGGTTGCTCGAAGCGAAAATTCCCGAGCACTGCAATCGTACTTTGTCCGCCGAGAGTGAAGTAGCCTTCATCGATGCGGAGCTCAGGTTTCGCGTAGAAAAGCTTGAAGCGCTGCACCTGGGCGAATGGCCATTTTGCCTGATGAAAAGTTCCGCCGCTTCCTGCAATAGAAAGTTTGCCTTCGCGCGGAAAAAAGTTTGTGTGAACGTTGCGAAACTCGCCACCCACCTCTGGTGCGCTGCCCCAAAACAGGTCGGTGTGCGCGATGTCGATCTTGCGAAGGTCAACTTCGATCGGCGATTCGGTTTTCGATGGCGGCATCAACTCCGGATCATGAAATTCATTGCGGTTGAGAAGCTGCGCCGCGGCCGGTCCGTAAGCGGCCTGAAGGTGATTGACGGCGAGATTGTCGATCCTCCATTTGCCGCGCCAGAGTTCGCCCAGGTTGCACCGTGCGCGCAAGTGCGCGGCTCGCATCTCTGTCAAAGCTCGCGGAGGCGAGGCTTTCGCGAGAAATCCCGAAGAGGAAACAGACAAGCCGTCTGATGCAAGCGGCAAGTATCCGGCACTAGTATCAAGGATCTTGGCAGTCTTTCCGCCGATGAGTTGTCTCAGGCCTTTACTTTCCAAGGCGCGGCCGAGCGCATACCCAAATCCAAAATAGAGAACAAGTGCGAGGAGAATGAACGCACCAAAAAAAATGCCAAAACCTTTCCCAACCTTCGTCATATCAACGTGCGAAGGGTAACGCAAACGTTGTGCGCCGGATATCGGTGTTGCTCATGGCCACCACGCAGTCGCGATGCCGCCGGCGAGACCAATTGACGTTCCGGTGAGCATTTCCGCCAAGTCATGCCGTTGAAGATATAGTCGTGACCAAAAGACAAGAACGGCAAGCGCAAAGGCGATTGTGCCAAACAGGCCACTAACGCGGAAGAGGATCGTGGTGCAATAAAAGGCGAAAAGAGCATGCAGCGAAAGCTTGATATAAAAATTCACGATCGCTGCCAGGATAAATAAGACGAACGTGACAAGGGCGCCGCGCAGAACAAACCCCGGAGCGTGCCATAACCAAAGCGCTAACACACCGATGGCCGAGATGGGAATGGCCACTGGATAGAAGCGAGCGCGTTCCTTGGGAACAGAGACGTCGGCATCGCTCCACCGGCCGGAACGCACGCCTCCGAAAAGTAACAGCGCGGTCGGCAGAATCACTGAGACAAACAATGTCAGTAAAACAATCAGGCCGGCGCGATTAGCGAGCCGCGATATGACGACCAGCGCAACCGACACCGTGATGAAAACCAACGGATGTCCGATCCATGAAACGATTCGGGCAAAACGCGCGGTCGCTTTCATGCTGGAACGTCAAGATCGGAGAACCGGCAAGATACGGCGTCGCACTTTGCGGAACGCTATTTTATATCCGTCATCTTCGCGCTACCCGATTAAGTAAGCCGCTTAGTGAAACTGCTACTGCTCAGTCGAGCCCTCGAGCGCGGTCGTTGAACAGTTTCCGCCGGCGATAACCTGGCAGACATCGTCGAAATAGCCGGTGCCGACTTCGCGCTGGTGTTTGGTGGCGGTGTAGCCTTCAGCTTCCATTGCAAACTCGGCTTCCTGCAATTCGGAATACGCCGCCATCCCGCGATCTT
>JALYUC010000115.1 GCA_030853965.1 Verrucomicrobiota bacterium
CTCTACGCCAGTCTTCTGTAGCGGCGCTCTATGAGCGTCACATTTATTCGAGCGACGGTCGCAGACCGCCGCTACAATATGGAAAAATGTTTGTCGATCGGATCAAAGTTTTTGCACAAGCCGGTAATGGTGGACGGGGCTCGGTTAGTTTTCGGCGGGAGAAATTTGTGCCGAAAGGCGGGCCGGATGGCGGCGATGGCGGACGCGGGGGCGATGTAATTCTGCGTGTCGACCCGCATGTCGATAATCTGACGAACCTTTTCTACGAGCCGATCATTAAAGCGAAAAACGGCGGACATGGAATGGGGAAGAAGATGTATGGGCGAGCCGGGCAGTCCAAAATTGTGAAGGTGCCGGTTGGCACAATCGTTTATCCATTTCGCGAGCAAAACGAGACCGGAAAACACGCGCCGTCCAACGCAGACGCCGTAATTGTCGATCTTACGAGCGAGGGACAGGAATTTGTTCTTTGCCAAGGGGGCAAGGGTGGAAAAGGGAACGTGCATTTCAAAAGCTCGCGCAACCGCGCGCCGCTCCAGTACACCGAAGGCGGGGAAGGAGAGCAGGGACATTTTCTACTCGAGCTACGCACGATCGCGGACGCGGGGTTGGTAGGTTATCCAAACGCTGGGAAATCGACTTTGCTTCGCACGATTTCCGCGGCGCGACCGAAAGTGGCGCCGTATCCGTTCACGACGCTGCACCCGATTGTCGGTGTGATTGATTTTCCTGGATACCGGCGGGCGACGATCGCGGACGTCCCCGGTTTGATCGAAGGGGCTCACAAGAATGTCGGGCTCGGACACGATTTCTTGCGGCACATCACCCGATGCAAGCTCCTGCTCTTCGTTGTCGATGTTGCAGGAAGCGAGGGTCGTTCGCCGGTCGAAGATCTGCAAAGCCTGCGACGCGAGATCGATCTGTATGACGCAAGGCTTTCCAAACGGCCGTGGTTTGTGATTGCCAACAAAACGGATTTGCCGAATGCGTCTGAAAATTTGCAGATGCTGCGCGAACGGTTCCCGAAGATCGACATCGTACCGGTCTCGGCCGCGAAAGGCGATGGAGTCGAGGAGTTGCGAGCGAAATTAGGACAGCGGTTGGAAGACAAATAAGGCGCGGATTTTTGCCGAAACGCTCTTGTCATCGCGACAAAACAGGCTTTGGTAGGTCGCGCAAAGATGCGTTGCTCGGGCTTCCAGCCGGAGAGATCACGGGCACGATGCCTGTGCTACTTTGCCACCAACCGCATGCAGTTTCATTTTCCAATTCGTTTGTTGTTGTCGATCCTGGCGCTCGTCTGCGGATGCGCGCTGGCAACATCGACAATCGCCGCCGAGCCGGAGCACGCTCCGGCGAAAGAGGAGCATGCAGCGGTTCCGCTCAAACCCGCGGAATTGTTTCACCTTGGCAAATTTACCGTCACGAACTCGATGCTCATGACCTGGGTCGTGGCCGCGGGCATGATCGCCTTTGCACAAGGCGCGACGCGAGACATCAAACCAGTCCCCGACGGCAAACAAAATTTCTGGGAATGGATGGTGGAAAGTCTTTACAATTTTCTCGAGAGCATCATCGGCAGCGAATTGGTCAAAAAGACATTTTGGTTTTTCGCCACAATTTTTATTTTCATTTTATTCGTGAACTGGTTCGGGCTTTTGCCCGGCGTGGGCACGATCGGCTGGGGGCATTACAGCCCAACCAATGGCATGTTTCATGTCGATCGACCTTTGCTGCGCGGAGGGAATGCCGATCTCAATATGACCACGGCCATGTCGGCGATTTTTTTCCTGCTCTGGATTATTTGGGCGATTCAGGCAAATGGCGTCGGCGGATTTTTGCTTCACATTTTCGGGCCGAAAGGTGAAACGTCCGGTTTTCTGAAGGTGATTATGGTCGTGATCTTTTTTATGGTGGGATGGCTCGAAGTGATTTCGATTTTGTTCCGGCCGATCTCGCTCAGCTTTCGGCTTTTTGGAAACGTTTACGCTGGCGAAAGTATTTTGGAAGCAATGTCGAACATGGTGCCCATGCTTTCGTGGCTAATTCCTATCCCGTTTTATTTTATGGAAGTGCTGGTCGGGATCGTGCAGGCGCTCGTTTTCATGTTGCTAACGGCAGTTTTCACGCTCTTGATTGCGCAACATCAACCAGGACACGAACCACAACACTAACAAATTCGGCGACTACTCGCGGAAGAACTGCGAAGGTCGCCAAAAGAGAAACTAAAAGATATGATACTACCATTATTGGCAGAGATGACCGGAAGTATTCACGTGGGACTTGCAGCGGCGGGCGCAGGCATTGGCGTCGGCCTGACCGGCTTGGGGGCGGCCTCAGCGGTCGGACGTAACCCTGGCGCGGCCACGCCGATTCTCGTGCAGGCCATTCTGGCGATTGCTTTCACGGAAGCGATTGTCTTCTACGCCCTCTACCTTCTGCCTCACTAGGAATCGCGGAGGCGGCCGATAACGGTTCCACTCTTTGTCTAATTGATATGCTTTCAATTTTGATTCTGGCGCAGCCTAGCGGCGGCGTTTTGGATTCCGCCAAGGAGACTGCACAGACGTTTGGCTGGAATCCACGGTTGTTTTTTTCCCAGGTAATTAGCTTCACGATCGTCGCTCTTCTGCTCCGGCGCTTCGCTTACCAACCGGTCCTGCGCGTGCTGGAAGAACGCCGGCAACGCATTGCCGAGGGGCTGCTTAACGCCGAAAAAATAAAGCAACAACTGGCGGAAGCGGAGCAGCGTTATGCCGAGATTCTGGCCAAGGCGAACGAGAAAGCTCAAAAGATGATCGACGAAGCGCGCGAAAGCGCCGCTCATGTCGCGGGCCAGAAAGAGCAGGAAGCAATCGCCGCCGCAGAACAGATCATGATGAAAGCGCAGGAAGCGAGCGCCCTTGAGTACGAGCGCACGATGGCAGCGTTGAAACGCGAAGTTGGCCGGCTCGTGGTCGATACGACGGCGAAAGTAACGGGCAAGGTCCTTAATGCAGAGGATCAGCGCCGGCTGCAAGAAGAAGCGACGCGTCAGCTTGCCTCATGAAAATTAACAAAGAAATCCGGCAAGTTTCGCGGGGGCTTTTGCGCGCCAGCTTTACTGATGGTCAGCTCGACCAAGGCAAGATTATGTCGCTGATGGAGTCATTCATCGCGAAGAAGCCGCGTCATTACCTCAATATTCTCGAAAATTATAAACGACTGCTCCGGCTCGAAATCGAAAAACACCATGCCACGATCGAGAGCGCGAGCGAACTGAGTCCGCAAACATCTTCGAAAATAGTTTCCAGTTTGAAGCGCAAGTATGGAAGTGACCTCAGCACCGAGTTTGCGGTGAATCCGGAACTTCTCGGCGGCATGCGTGTTCGCGTGGGGAGCGATGTGTGGGACGGCACCGTTCGCAATCGTTTGCAACGTCTCCA
Organism: Verrucomicrobiota bacterium; assembly: GCA_030853965.1. Taxonomy (GTDB): domain Bacteria; phylum Verrucomicrobiota; class Verrucomicrobiia; order Chthoniobacterales; family UBA10450; genus JALYUC01. The sequence continues at coordinate 3,426 of JALYUC010000115.1, forward strand.
GCAGCAACTCTAACCAATACCAATCATGAGCAGCATACTTGAAGAGATTGAAACAAAAATCGCCGGACTTAAAACATCGACAACGAAAAGCAACGTCGGTGTAGTGCGCGAAACCGGGGACGGCGTCGCGCGCATTGAAGGTCTTAGTGACGTGATGCTGAACGAGATGATCGAGTTTCCCAACGGAGTGTTTGGTCTGGCGCTAAATCTCGAGGAAACGGAAGTGGGAGCTATTTTGCTCGGCGACACGACAAAGGTGGCCGAAGGCGACGAAGTAAAAACTACCGGCAAACTACTCCAGGTGCCGGTGGGAAAAGAACTCCTGGGCCGCGTCGTTAACACGATTGGTCAACCGCTTGACAACAAAGGCCCCATTAAGAGCAATTCATTTTATCCGCTCGAGAAAATTGCGCCCGGCGTGATTAAGCGGCGCGGCGTCAACCAGCCAGTGCAAACCGGAATCATGGCAATCGATGCGATGATTCCCATCGGCCGCGGCCAGCGCGAGTTAATCATCGGTGATCGCGCGACGGGGAAGACGACTCTGGCGATCGACACAATCATCAGCCAGGCGCGGCTCAACAAAGTCGGCGAAAAAGGTGAGATAAAGGATTACCGGCCCCTTTATTGCATTTACGTCGCGATTGGTCAGAAGAATTCGAACGTGGCCCGCGCGCTGAGCATCTTGGAAAAGGAAGGCGCGATGGCTTACACCACGATCATTTCAGCGACGGCTTCAGATACGGCGACGAATCAATATCTGGCGCCGTTCGCGGGCATGGCGATGGGCGAGTGGTTCATGGATAATGGCATGGACGCGCTCATTATTTTCGACGACTTGTCCAAGCACGCCGTCGCATATCGCCAGGTTTCACTCGTCCTGAAACGACCATCCGGACGCGAAGCCTATCCAGGCGACGTCTTTTATTTGCACTCGCGCTTGCTCGAGCGCAGCGCACGCGTGGCGGACGAGTTTGGAGGCGGCTCGCTTACGGCGCTGCCGATCATTGAAACGCAAGCGGGCGACGTGTCCGCATATATTCCCACGAATGTTATCTCTATCACTGACGGGCAAATCTATTTGGAAACGGATTTGTTTTATCAAGGTGTTCGTCCCGCGATTTCTGTGGGTCTCTCGGTGAGCCGCGTTGGCTCGGCCGCGCAGATCAAAGCGATTAAACAAGTAGCCGGCAAGGTGAAGCTTGATCTTGCCCAGTTTCGTGAGCTGGCGGCGTTCGCCCAGTTCGGGTCCGATCTCGATGCCGCGACCAAAGCACGCCTCGATCGCGGCCAGCGCATCGTCGAATTGTTCAAGCAAAAACAATACAATCCGATTCCGGTTGAAGAGCAGGTCGCAGTGATGTGGGCGATGCAGAATGGTTATCTCGATCCTGTCCCGGTTGAGCGGGTGAAAGAGTTTCAAACCAAACTGCAGGACTACTTACAAACGCGGAAAGAACCATTGCTGCGGTCCATTCGCGACAAGAAACAACTGGACGAAGATCTCGAGTCACAGTTGAAAAGCGCGCTCGAAGATTTTAAGGCGACCTGGCAATGATTTCCCGGCGCACGAAAGACCTTATTCCGTAGAGGATGGCTAACACCCAGGATATACGGCGGCGGATCAAATCGATCCGCAATACGGCGCAAATCACGAAGGCGATGCAAATGGTTGCGGCTTCGAAGATGCGTAAAGCGCAACAACACGCGCTCGCCGGCCGTCCTTACGCTAAGTTGATGAATAAGGTCTTTGTTTCGCTGCAAAAACGCACGGATCCGAGGTTGCACCCCCTTTTGCAGGTCCGACCGCTCAAGAAAGAACTCGTTCTGATTATCAGCACCGATAAAGGACTGGCTGGCGCGTTGAACACAAATCTACTTCGCGAAGCGGCTCGTTTCGAACCGGACAAAACTGCTTATGTAGTTGCCGGCCGCAAAGCACGGCATTTCCTTGCCCGGACAAAGCGAGAGTTATTAGCTGATTTCGAATTGAAGGACGCCCCTGCCTTTGTCGAGACAAAGGCCATCGCGAAATTCTGCACGGAAAAGTTTCTCAATCGAGAGGTCGACAAGGTTTCTGTTTTGTACACCGAGTTCATTAATACAATCAGTCAGCGTCCGGTCCTGCGCACGCTGCTCCCCATCAGCAGCTTCGATCTTTTGAAGGGGCAGGAAGAGGCCGCCAGCTCAAATGAAGATGTCGATCCGATGGTCGGTTATATGTTTGAGCCGACGGCCGAAGCAGTGCTCGACGTGATGCTGCCGTATTACATTCAGTTTCAGGTTTTCCAAATGATTCTCGATGCGCGCGCTTCTGAGCACAGCGCACGAATGGTAGCGATGAAGAACGCGACCGACAACGCCAACCAGTTCATCAAAGACCTAACGCTCGAATACAACAAGATGCGTCAAGCCGGTATTACTACCGAACTACTCGAGATCGCCACCGCACAAATGGCGCTTGGCGGTTAATCGAGAACTGCAAGTTTCGAAAGCACAGCGGCCGCTTCTTTCGAAGCGGCCG
>JALYUC010000141.1 GCA_030853965.1 Verrucomicrobiota bacterium
CGGACGATGCGCGCGAGCGAAGATGGATCGTGATGAACGATGCGTGCGAGACGCTCCGGACTCGCCCCGGGAACGAGTCGTTCCATCTCGCTCTCAATCACCACCGGCAGTACGTTTTTTTCGCGCAAGGCAAACGTGCGCAAAATGATGGTTGTCACCGCCACGATGGAACAGACGAGCAGCGGCCACATGAAGAGGCCGCCCTTGGTAAAAAATCCGGTCACACTTTGTAGGGCCTCAGGCATTTCCGCGATGATCAAACTGGCAATCATTGGTTAGCGAAAATAGTGAATGGTATCTCCACTTCCAAACCTTCAGAAGGCATTGTCGCAGCGAGATCGTCAGGCATGGCAGGGACATGCGCCTCTTGCACGGACGCAATGCAAATGTTTGCAAATGTTTCGTTCGATGTGTTGTCGATAACTTTGAGGTTCTTTATGCGGCCGCTTCGATCAATCCAAAACACGAGGCGAGCTGTGCCGATGTTAACGATTCCCATCGGTCGCTCTAAGTACGCATACCAACGCGATCCAATAGCATCAAAAAGATACTTTTGATAACGTCCAAGAGGTGTCCCGAGAGCGTTCACAGAAGCTATGCCGCGATTTGTGATTCGACCGGAAAGGCGAGTCTGCTGCTTGTACGCTTGATACGATGATGCCTGCTGCTGGGGCGTGACACTTGGCCTCGGTATCGGAGTCGCCGTCGGCGTGCTTGTCAACATCGCCAGTTGATCGATCGCGGGCGTAGGTGTCGCTTCCAATTTGGGCGCCTCCGATGGACGCGGAGTCTCCTGAGGCGCTGCACTTGGCTGTGGCTGCGCACCCTGGTTGGCAAGAGAGTAGTTATGATTCTCCAAATCGACGGACGGCCGGTTTTTTCCTTCCTGCGATGGCAACGGTGCGTCACCGGTAGCTGGTTGCTGACTGGCGGCGATTGCATTGGCGTTTGATTCGAAGGTTTTTTCCTTGGGTGGCTCGGCCGACGCTTTCGATTCGTCCGTTTCCATGAACATCGAATTCTTCTTCGCAACAGCCGGCGGTGGCGTGGAAAGATCGACAATTGTCAGCTCGACCGGTTTATCTTCTTCAACCTGGATGGACGACGAGAAAACGCCGCTGAACGTGGCGATCCCGTAGCCGATCAACAGATGCAAGAAAACCGCGGCCAGAAGCGCCCATAAAATCTTGCGGACCTCTGCCTTTTTCTCCGTCGCGTCATCGACGGAATGCCCAATGATAAACTCCGATGTCGTCACAACTTAGCGCCCGAACATTAGGTTACCCGCGAGGCTTTGTCATTCGGGCGTGGTGAAACAAATATTGCTGCGCATAACCGCCATGCTCGCCGAAATAGGTTTCGGAAAAGGTGCGTAGTTGTCGCGATGTCGTCTTGCGCTTGCGCGCGAAATATTTTTCCTTCAACACCCGTTCGATCCAGACATCGATCGGAAAGGCTCGCAGCCGTTCATAAGCGAAAAGCATCACACAATTAGCAACCTTCGCGCCCACCCCTGGGAGCGCACAAAGCCTTTCTCGTAGATCGACATCGGAAAGCGCAATCCATGCTTTGAGATTGGCTTCGCCCGAACTGACGAGGCGCGCCGTTGCCAGCAGATTCCTCGCGCGATAACCGAGCGCGCATTCGCGCAACTCCTTCTCCGAACTTTCCGCAATTCGTTGGGCAGAAGGAAATGAATACAAATCGTACTTGTCGATCTTGCCTAGCCGGCCAAAGCGTCGCCGCAGGGCCTGCGAGATTTGCCGGATGTGCGCGACCTGTTTCATCGAGGAACAAATGAAAGTGGCGAGGCATTCCCAGCGCGGCTGCCGAATAATCCGCAGGCCGCTACAGTAATTTCGCGCGGCTTGCATCAATTCGTCGTTCGGAAACGATGCGCAGATTTTCGCCAGGCGATGATCGAGCGCGAAATAATTGCGAACCACATCCGCACAGCCGTTTGGAACGGAAAGGGTGTTCCCTCGTTGCGCCACATATGTCGCGCGGTTCCCAATCGTCCCATAAAATCCGTTGTCGATCCTTTCCCAATGAAAGACCTGGCCTGAGCCGAGCGTCTTGGCCAAATCAAAGTCGGGCGTGGGAATTTCCGTCAAACGCACCAGCAAACGTTCAACGTGCAACGCCCAACGTCCAACGCCCAACTGTGAAAAAGCACTTTCGCCCTTTGAAAAATTCTGTCACGTAGGGCGAGATGGACGCGCGGCTGGGAATCGATACCGGAGTTCTCCTTCTCTATTTCTTCGTCATCATTTTCGTCGGCCTGCGCATGGGCCGAAAGGAGGATAACCTCGAGGATTTTGCGCTCGGCGGGCGGCGCATTCCGTGGTGGGCTGTCCTCGCTTCCATCATCGCAGCCGAAACAAGCGCCGGCACATTTTTCGGGACGCCGGGCGAAGGTTTCGCGCTGCGCAACTACACTTACATCCAGCTCGCTTTCGGCACGATCCTGGCGCGAATTCTCGTCAGCTACATTTTCATTAAACCGTACTACGACTACAAAGTTTTCTCGATCTACGAATATCTGACGGCGCGTTTCGGGGTCGCATCGAAAAACGCCGCGTCCGCTGTTTTCCTGTTCACGCGTGTGCTCGCGTCGGGCGCGCGGCTTTATGTGGCAGCCATCGCGCTCGTACTCGCTTACGAAATGATTCGCGGCACGCGTCCCGGGCAAACCGAAACACTCTTCATTTACATCGCCGCGACGGTTGTGATCGTGATTCTGACCGCGATTTACACGACCATTGGGGGCATCAAGGCGGTCGTTTGGACGGATTTCATACAGGCTTCGATCATGATCGGCAGCGCACTTGTCGCGCTCGGTCTGCTTTATAGCGCAATCCCCGGAGGCTGGCACAAAATCGTGGAGCTTCATGGTGATTTTCATTTATCCGATGTCATCACCACCGGACTCGATCCGGCGAAAAGCGGCTGGGACAAGATCAAAGGAATGTTCGAGATCGAATACACAATTTTTGCCGGAGTCATTGGCTCGACATTCATCACCATGGCTACGCACGCCACCGACCAAGACATGGTGCAACGAATGCTGACCGCGGTGGACATCCGTCGCAGCCGGCGGTCGCTTATTCTCTCCGGACTGGCCGACATTCCGATCGCGCTCACGTTTTTGAGCATCGGTTTGCTGCTCTGGGTTTATTACCAGACACATTTCGATCCGCACCTGCCGAAATCACCCAACGAAACGTTTTGCC
>JALYUC010000160.1 GCA_030853965.1 Verrucomicrobiota bacterium
AAATATGCCGTCGTTTGCTGGGCGAGCAAGAGTGATTCCTTATCGGGTTACCCGCTGCGTGTCAGCCCGAGCGGAGCGAGGGACCTCGCACAGGGTGATTGATGGCCGCTGGATCAGACGGTGTGCCAAGCTTCGAATGCGGGGTCCCTCACGTCCGTTCGGGATGACAACGCGAAAGCGACGTCACAATTTGGAGCGCCGCGCACGGGTAATACGTTTCACACCCCAAATAACTGCGACCAGCGCGATGGCCCACGGCGCGATGAACGCCAGCGCCACACCGATCATGCGCAAGCTCCACATGATCGCGCCTGCGCTTTGCGCAACCGTCCGGCGCAACGTCGCGAACAATCCGCTTTCCTGCGAAACAATATTGCCCGGGCTGTAAACCTGTATCGACAGGTCGGCCGGGGCGTTTGCTTCATCGATCTGCCCGCCCGTGCGGTCCTGTCGCTGTACGCTGACGTTTTCAACTTTGCCGAGCGAATCGAGCGACTGCATCAACGCAGAATAATTTTTCATGGGGACGCGCAGCGTGACGTTCGCGAATTCCCGTCCATTCGGATCGCGCGAGAAGGACGATGCGCGAACGCGCCCGTTTTGTTTCTCAGTCAGATTGCGCAGCTCTTTCGTCCTGTCGTCGACTGAGGAAGTGCGAATGCGCAAACTTGTTTGTTGCAACGATTGCTCTTGTTCGTCGCGCGAAAGAGAAATGTTCAATTCCACCTTGTCACGCTTCGTCTTGGCATTCTCGGACATACCATTGCCTCCCTGCGCCACCCGTTCGGTCTGCACTTGGAAGTTCTCAACGCGACCTAACCCCTTCACACGTCCGATCACGGCATCGCTTTCATCCGGAGCAATCAACATACTCACGCGCGCCGAGACGCGGCCCGAGTTATCTCGATCCAGCTGCGCGTTGGTGATCTGGACCTTGAGCGAAGCCAGCGCCTTGATGTCGTTGTAAACTTTTTCGACTTCGGACGAGTAGAGGGCAAGCTGCGCCCGTTCCTTCAACAGAAACGCCGCCGGCTCCTCCATGTCCTTTTCAGAAAGCGAAATCGTCACCGTTGCGAACTGCACCTGCGAATCCCAATACTTCAGTTCGCCCTGCATTTTCTCGATCTCTTCGCGCACGCGGCCGAGCTCTTTTTCGACTTGGAGAAGATCGGCAACCTTGCCCGTCTTCGTTTTCAACATGTCGATCAAACGCTGCTCCATCACACGCGCGTTCTTGAGACGGGAATCAGTGTCGAGGTAGGCTTTCGTCACGTCCTCGGTGCCGAGTGTCTGGTTCTTTAGATCGCCGAGTCCTCGAATCTTCTGCAGAAAGCGATCAAGATTTTCTGGAAGGACTTTGACGACAACTTCGCCCCGCAATTTGCCATTCGCCTGCTTCTCGGAACTGCTCGTTGCTACATAACCACGTTCTTCATTCGCGAAGCCGGTGATTTTCTGGACCGCTTCCTCAAAATTGACGATCTCAAGTTCGACATTCGCGTTGCGGATCAGTTTGCGATTGGCCAAAGCCGGAGCGGGCGTTTCGACGGGATTCGCTCCTACTTCTTCAGCCGTTGGAATATTTGATCCGGTGACGATTGTCCGTTCGACTTCAGCAGTAGCTTGTTTTTGGTCTTTTGCTTCCGCTGGAGGTGGTCCGGGAGCGGCGGCATTTTGTGGGACGGCAAAGGAGTTTGGTTTCCCTGCTGCAAGCCGGTCAGCTTCTTTGGCGTGGCCATTATCTGATTTGCGCATTGCGCCTAGCACTTGGGCAAACGCGGGCGTCGTCGCCGCCGGTTCATGGCCAAGTTCGATGCCAGTAACGTACTCACGGTTGCGCGGTGCAGTTGCGCCTTCACCGGTAATCATTCGCCCGACTTGGACGAGCGCGAGTAGCATGGCGGCGACAGCAGTGATTTGCGTCGCGCGCAATCGCATAAGATCGACAATCAGCTTTGTGAAGCTTCCGGTTCGTTGCGGAATGCGATTGCGAAAGCCGGCCAGCATTCGCTGTTCGAATGCTCCGTCCGGTTTTTCGATCGCGAGAGTTTCTTCCAGAATTCGATTCATGATTTTGTTTTCCTGATGAAGTTGCCGGCACGTAACGCACTCGACGAGATGGGTGTGTAAAGTGTTTCTTTCCTCTTCGGAAAGCTCGTTGTGCAAATCGGCTGCGAGGTAGTTATCGATTTCGTCGTGAATGGTTGCCATATCGTTACTCGAGTGATGCGAGCGCTGGTCGAAGTTGTTTGCGCATGGTAGCGAGCGCGCGCCCGAGGATTCCGCGCAATGCGCCGTTGCTGATCCCCAACAATTTTTCGATGGATTGGTAATCCATTTCTTCGAAATAACGGAGCGTGAGCGCGCTGCGATGAAGCTCCGGCAGCGCTGCGAGCGCCG
>JALYUC010000175.1 GCA_030853965.1 Verrucomicrobiota bacterium
GTGCGGCACAGCGTTGCCGCTACAGCATCGCATTTATTCGTACATCGACAGGGGTTTTTATGCGCATCAGGTGCATCGTCTCTTTGAGATTTTCGGGCGAGACAAATGCTTCGTTCTTTTGAATGAAGATCTTCGCACCGATCATCTGGTGACGGTTAAAAAGGTATTCGAATTTTTAAACGTTGATTCTTCGGTTACTCCCAAGCAGGCCAGCGTCTTCGAACACGACTACGATGAGGCGATGGACCCGGAGCTTCATGCCCGCTTGATCGACATCTTCTATTTCGACATCAAAGAGCTCGAACGTATGTTGAAACGCGATCTGTCAGCGTGGACTGCGCGATGATTTCCGCCATTCCAAATTCCTTTCCTGCGATGGAATTTTCGGTGCCGATTGTTGGGGCGTTAATCGGCGCGCTGATCTTGTTTTTCGGGCGAAAATTGTTCTGGCTTTGCGTGGCAGCGGTCGGATTTGCGGCGGGCGTCGAAATGGCGCCGTATCTGGTTCACGAACCATCTCCGATGCTGGCACTAACGTTTGCGCTCGTTTTGGGATTCATCGGGGCACTGTTGGCGATGTTTCTGCAGAAAATCGCGATCGCAATCGCCGGATTTTTTGCGGGCGGAAAACTCGCCACTGCGATTGCAGCCGCCTTTTTCGCGCAGCACGCGCAATATTTTTGGCTCACATTTTTGATCGGTGGAGTCGTGGGGGCACTACTACTGCTTTTCTTGTTTGATTGGGCCCTCATTGTTCTCTCCTCCGTGGTCGGTGCCCACTTGATTCAGAGTGCGATCGGTCTTCCCCCCGTTGGCACGGGCGTTTTGTTTGTTGCCCTCGTGCTCATCGGAGTGGTCTTGCAAGCGGCTTCGCTCCGTCGTGCGTCGCTATGATTAACTAGACAATTCGAGTCAAGAGTTGCGATAATATCGGGGTGAACTCACCAAGGTTGGGACTCCGCGTCGCGAGCATCATTTTCGGGCTAATGTGTCTGGGCCATGTGTGGAGGCTAATCGCACATGTCGATGTACGAATCGGCCATCACCACCTGCAGCTCTGGGTCAGCGGACTGGCAATAATTATCGCCGGCGCGCTGAGCATCTGGCTTTGGATATTGTCAAAACGATAAGGAGGCATGAACAAGCTTCGGGTCGTACTTTTCTTCGGATTGCTCGTCGTAGTGATTGCAATTGCACGCTACAACTCCAAACCTAAATCTCAGGCCGAGAGTCCAATATTTCCCGCAAGTGGGTCGCATGCCGCTTCTTCTGCTGCGGTTGTGCCTGCCACATCCCCCTCACCCCTACCCGCCGCAACCTCTAGCCCGCAGCCAAATCAATCGGCCGATTTCCACAAAGCAGCGGAACGGGTGAGTCCGGCAGTAATTTTAGTTTCTGTGTTTGACGGTTCCGGCAAACTTCTCCGGACCGGGACAGGGTTCTTTGTTTCGGATGATGGCAAATTCGTCACGAGCAAATATGTCGTTGAAGGTGGCGCTAACGCCGTTGCGAAAACGACCGACGGACGGATCTACAATGTCAGCGGCGTTCTTGCGGAGGGAAACGCGCTTGATCTCGCCGTGCTCAAAGCCGAACCCAAAAAACAGGTTCCCTTTCTCGTACCCAATAAAAGTGCGTTGACCGAGCAAGGTGCGCGTATCGCTGTGATTGGGAGTCCGCTAACACGCCGTTCGGCCGCACTTTTCGAAGGCACAATTTCGGCGCGACGATCCGATCAGGCAGGAGAACGGCTTGAATTGGCCGCCGCTGTTCCAAGTCAGTCGATCGGTTCCCCGGTGATAAATGGAAAGGGTGAAGTGATCGGCGTGGTGACGTCGCAGGATGGACCGGGCGCAGTCGCTAACATGCGCACCTCAAACGAGCTGGATTCCATTCTGGCGGGACTCGGAACGGGCGCGGCTGCGGGGTGGCAGGCACAGATTTCTCCTCTATCTCCACTGCCACCGGCCGAGGGGCCGCTGCCGACGCCTCCGCCGCGCAAACAAAAAATCCCGCTCGCTGGTTCCCAAACCGGTGGCGCTCGATTGGTCTACAGTCCTACGCCCCAATATCCGAATGCCGCGCGCAACGTTGATTCCCCGATCAAAGGCAGCGGCCGCTATAGGCTTACGTTCAATGCGAAAGGGGATGTGACCGACATTCAAATTATTCAATCCGCTCGCAACCCGGCTCTCGACGGTGCCGCCACTGCAGCCCTGCGCAAGTGGAAGGCTGCCCCAGGGCAGCAATGGCAGGCCACGGTCCCGATCACTTTTCAACCGTAGGAATCCCCTCGCTAAAACAGCATCTTAGTGCCGAAAATGGCGGATGCCGGTGAAGATCATCGACATGTTGCGCTCGTTGGCGGCGGCGATCACTTCCGCGTCGCGCACTGAGCCGCCCGGTTGAATTGCACAGGTCGCGCCCGCATCGGCAGCCGCGATCAATCCATCACGAAAAGGAAAGAACGCATCACTCGCGACCGCGCTGCCCCTGAGCGAAAGGCCCGCTTCTTCCGCTTTCCAAACCGCAATGCGCGAAGCATCCACCCGCGACATTTGGCCGGCGCCAATCCCGAGCGTGCGATCCGGACCGGCGTAAACAATTGCATTCGATTTTACATGTTTCACGACACGCCAGCCGAAGAGCATTGCGTCCAGTTCCGCCTTCGTCGGTTGTTTTTTTGTCACGACCTTTTGCGAGATTTCGTTTGCGAGATCGGCCTCCTGCACGAGCACTCCGCCAAAAACCGAGCGAATCTCAGATGTCGATCTTGCCTCGGTCACGGAAGTGGTTAATCGAATTAGTCTGAGGTTTTTTTTCTTCTGCAGGACCGCACGCGCTTCTGTATCGAACTCTGGCGCAATGATCACCTCAGAGAAAATCTCACTGATCGCTTTGCCAAGCGCTTCATCCACCGGTCGATTGCAAACAATAATCCCGCCAAACGGCGCCTGTTTATCGGTGGCAAAAGCTTTTTCCCAAGCCTGGCGAAGATCGACATCGGAACCTACGCCGCACGGATTGGTATGTTTAAGGATCGCTACTGTCGGCTGTGGAAATTCCGCGACGAGGTTGGTGGCCGCGCTGATGTCGAGGATGTTGTTATAGGAAAGATCCTTGCCGTGGATTTTCTCGAAATGCGCATCGAAATCCCCGTAGAGCGCCGCGGTTTGATGCGGATTTTCCCCGTAGCGGAGCCTCATCGCCAGCGGAAGCGAAAGTGAAAATGAAGCGTCGGTTGTTTGTTTCTTGTTGAGAAAATTTCCAATGGCGCGGTCGTAATCGGAAGTCTTGATAAACGCTTTGATCGCGAGGCGTTCACGCAATTTGCGCGTGGTTTTGCCCTTATTGTCGCGCATGTTTTCGAGAACCACGTCGTAATCGGCAGGATCGACAATCACTGTGACCGATTCATAATTTTTCGCGGCACTGCGAATCATCGATGGCCCCCCGATGTCAATATTTTCGATCGCTTCGGCAAGCGTCACCTTTGGCTTGGCGATCGTCGTCTCGAATGGATAAAGATTCACCACCACGAGATCGATCGGCTCGAAGCCGCACTCTCGCGCTTCGGCGACATGCTTCGGGTTGTTACGCTGATAGAGCAGGCCGCCGTGCACACGGGGGTGCAAAGTTTTCACCCGCCCATCGAGGACTTCGGGAAAAGCGGTGAAACTCGAAATCTCACGCACTGGAATTTTTTCTTTTTTGAGCAATTCCGCGGTGCCACCCGTAGAGATGATGTCCACACCCTGTCGCTCGAGCGCCCGTGCGAAGGACGCGATGCCTTTCTTGTCGGAAACAGAAATTAACGCGCGAGTGATTTTCATTTAACGCTCAACGTCCAACGTTCAACGTCCAATTCCGAAGGACCTTATCGGTCGAGAATGACGTTTTTGGCCGCCGGATAAAGCACCGGACAACAGCCGATCGTTTCGCAAAATGCCTTACTAAAGTGGCTGAGGCTCGAGTACCCGACTTCGGTGGCCGCTTCGGTGACATTGTAGCGCCCGGTGCGCAGAAGTTCGGCTGCGCGTTCCATGCGAACATTGCGCAGGTATTGGGGAATGGTCAGGCCAACTTCGCGCGAAAAAATACGGCTGAGATGAAATGGGCTGCACCCGACCTCCTGCCCGAGCATTTCGAGCGCCGGCGGATTGGCCAAATCCCGGGCCAGCAATTCCTTTGTCCGTTCGACGCGTTCTCGCGCGACGCGTTTTTGCCGCATGCAAAAGAATTCCGGATCCTTCGGCGCAAAAAGGAAATGCGCCATGAGTTCGAGCGCCTTGCTCTGATACCAAAGAATTTGAGCCGCCTTTGCCACTGGTGGCTCGGCCAGGCTCGAAACCACCGCGCGCTGTTGGATCGACATCGGACGTGCCGGCGCGACCACACTTTCCTTCTTGTTGCCGAAAATTATACGGCGAATTTCCGGTTCGAGATCGGCCTCGCTCTGGACAAACTGCTTTTGCAAATGGTCGCGGGAAAATTCGAGGGTGACAAATTGATGATGATCGTGCGCGCGACGCGAGGCACTGAGCGGGTCGTCTGCGATCGCATAGTAGCCAGAGTTACCGGGCAAATAGTCGCTTCGTGCGCGGCCCGGTGCCCCAACCGCGCCGCGCCCCTCGAGATTCAAACAAAATTCGAGACTGCGCGGACGAAAACTGCGTCCCCAATCAAATGATTGTTCAGTGCGAAAATCATGCCACTCGACACTCAGACCCTGCCGATCGAAATCGCCGTAAAGTTGTCGCCATCCAGGCGCGACCCCACGCCAGGGGCCGCTTTCCGTCGTTGCTTCATTAGACATGCGAGCGGAATTTACGAGGGTTAACTGGGCGAAAGCAAGTCAGGTTTCTTTTCTTCAAGCGCGGCGCGGTCCCACCTTCCCAATGTAGATGCGGCGTCATACGTGCTTTGCGCGAAGGCGAGCAGCATCTCGTCGGGCGAATCGGCCGCGCGCACCACGTCGTAGGGCAGGATGAATTCTTTGAACTGCGGATTATAGGTAGCGGCTTCCGGTTTGATTTTGGTTTCTGAGAAACCTTTTGGTTCAGGATACGCGTATGAATAAAAAATCGCCTGCGGCATCGCGTCATTGCCCGGCCAGAAACCCAGGCTGCTCACCTCCTGCGAATAGGCTTCACGCGTGATTGCGTCGGGCATGTGCGGAATTCCGCCGGGATGCGGCGGCGCCGCGCGCCCGGAAAAACGTGTGACTGCAAGATCTGGCGCGCCCCAGAAAAAATGCACCGGACTGCATTTGCCGCAGAAGCGCGAGCGAAATTCTTTGAAGACGCGATCGGCCTGAACGAGGACACGCCAGAAACGATTGGCGTATTCGCGATCGTAAGAACGATGCGCTTCATCGCGCTCGAATGGAATCGGATCGGCAACTTCGTTCGGTGTCGCGTTAATTTTCACGGGCAGCTCCAACTCATTCAACGCTTCCATTATTTCGCGATAAAAATCCGCCACCGATCTGTCGCGTAGTTCGATCTTTTTGATCACTCCATCATTTTTTTTGATGCGCAGCTGATGATCGATAAAATCGAAAAGGATTTCGAAAGTCTGGACGCCGTGCGGAATCGGCGATGTCGTTAGCCCGCGTGCGGTCAAGTAGAGCGTGACGTGCCAGGAATGATTCGTCCAAGGAGTGAGCGAGAGCCGGATCTTACCGACGATCTGCGTCCATAAGTGCAGCGTCGCGAGCGTATCTTTCCACTCTTTGAACGGCAGAGCCGGCCAGATTTCCGCTTGGATCGACATTTAATTAAATCGCGGCGCTACGGCGCCTGGACACTTAGGTGCGGTTGATGAAATCCTCAAAGGAGCGGCGCACACGCTCGAACATTCCACGCGCCTCGTCCTGCGCGCGGCGAAAAGTTTCTCTGATCCGAGCTTTGGCTGTGCCGATAATCCCGCCTTCCTCTTGGGAGGTTTGTTCTACATCACGGTCGGTCTCTATATCTTCCATGGTCGCGCCGGCAAACATTCCTTCCGTTCGCGTCACGTTGCCGCGGTTCGCCGCGATATGAATTGTGCCCACCGGCCGCGACGATCGACTTTGCAACGTAATGATCCAGACCGGATCGCCGCGCTCGTCCGTGCGCAATGTATAACTGACGGTTGCGAACTGCGCGTTCGATTTATCGGCGGTATGGCTCGCAACCGCGTAAGCCCCGCTTGAGTCGAGATTCAACCGCGTCGTCTTGATTGTCGCGCCTTCGGTTGAGCCGGCTATGGTCCGCACCGGCGTCCGCTCCGAAACAATGCGATCGTTCGACACTTCTAACTCGCGCACTCCGCCACGCGCGCGTTGGTCTTCCAAAAGAATTTTCCACGTCTCCGGCTGCGGATCGCCATTCACCCCGGTGACTGAAATCACGTGATTGAGGGAATTTCGACCGAATTGTGTGCTCACCACACGCAAAGCTTCATAAGCAGTGGCGCGTTCCTGTGCCTGCGCCGGAGCGGCCAGCAGCAACAGCGCGAGGAAGAATTTCCACATGCGCAAAACTGAACAACTGCTTCCCGCGACTGTCCATCAGTTTTGCTGATGCAATTCCGCATCGGGACTTGAATGAGAGCGGAGGTGTGTTCAGCCTTTTAGTAGCGCGATGAAGAAAAGGAAGCTCGAGTTTAGCAGCCATACCGGCAATCTTGCTTTGATGCGCGATCATGTGCGCAGTTTTCTCGACGGATATCCCTTCTCGGCAAGGGAACGGCTGCTGATGGTGCTTGGCGTAGACGAGGCGTGCACGAACATCATTCGTTATGCTTATCAGTTGCGCGACGATCAGCTAATCTCATTGTCGATGGAAGGCTTGCGCGACTGCGTGCGCATGCGGTTGCGCGATTACGGAAAGCAAACGCCGAAGCACGAGATGAAGGGCCGCGCCCAAGATTTAATCGAACCCGGCGGTCTCGGCTTACACCTGATCCGCAGTGCCTTTGATGAAGTGGATTATATCTTGAAAGCGCGCGGCACCGAACTCGTGCTAACGAAAAATCTGGAATGACGAACACTGGGTTTCTGTAGGGGATGCTGTTAGCGTCCCGTTTTTTTAGTTGGGAAGCTGACAGCTTCCCCTACAGAATCGGCAAGATCGACATCGACATGAAACCACCTGACACCGATCCGGCCTTCGAAATTTCGCTGCGGCCGCCGATGTTCAGCGAGTTCACCGGCCAGGTGAAAGTGCGCGAGCGATTGGAGTTGATGGTGGAAGCCGCAAAAAAACGCAGCGACGTACTCGAGCATATCCTGCTCAGCGGCCCATCGGGTCTGGGCAAGACCACGCTCGCCTACATCATCGCCAATGCGATGGGGGTGAATATTAAAAACACGAGCGGTCCGGTCATTGAAAAAGCTGGGGAGCTGGCCGGATTGCTGACCAGCCTGGAAAAAGGTGACGTCCTTTTCATCGACGAGATTCACCGGTTGCAGCCGACGATCGAAGAATACCTCTATCCGGCGATGGAAGATTACCGGCTCGACATCATCATCGATCAAGGCCCGCAAGCGCGCAGTCTTCGGCTGAATCTGCCAAAGTTTACTTTGATCGGAGCGACGACGCGCGCCGGCATGGTAAGCGCGCCACTCCGCTCCCGCTTCGGAATGACGGCGCGCCTCGATTATTACAACGCTGAGGAAATGCAAAAGATCATCATGCGCAGCGCGCATTTGCTCGGAGTAGATGTCGATGC
>JALYUC010000185.1 GCA_030853965.1 Verrucomicrobiota bacterium
CCGGCATGGCGCGCCAGTTCATCGCCGGGAAAAATCCCCACGATGTGATGAAAGCGCTGCGCAAACGACGCGACGAAGGCATCGGGTTCACGGTCGATCTTTTAGGTGAAGCGGTAGTGAGCGAGAAGGAGGCAACTGAGTATGCGGCGCGTTGTTTCGAATTGCTCGATCATCTTGCTGAGGAAACACAAGGATGGACCGATCCGCTCGCCGACGGAGCGGAGTTGTTTCCGGTGGTAAATGTCTCCGTTAAAATTTCCGCGCTCTATTCGCAGATGAACCCGGCCGATCCAGCAGACGCGATTACTCATCTCGCGCCGAAGCTTCGTCCAATTCTGCGTCGTGCCCGCGAACTCGGTGCCTTCGTCAACTTCGACATGGAGAGTTATGCGCACAAAAATACGACGCTCGCCCTTTTCAAAACGCTCTTCACTGAGCCGGAGTTTTACGATTGGCGGCACGCCGGGATTGTCATTCAGGCGTATTTGCGCGACGCGGAGAGTGATCTTGTCGATCTAATTAAGTGGGGGCGGCAGCGCGGGACACGTTTCACCGTGCGATTGGTTAAAGGAGCGTATTGGGATTACGAAAAAATTAAGGCCCGCCAAAATGGCTGGGACGTTCCCGTATTTCTGCAAAAACCCGAGAGCGACGCAAACTTCGAGGCGCTCAGCCGCGTGTTGCTCGAAAACGAAGACATCGTGACCGCGGCGTTCGGTTCGCACAACGTGCGCAGTATCGCGCACGCGCAAGCGCTGGCGGACGACCTGGGGATTGACCGCAGCCGCTTTGAATTTCAGCTGCTTTACGGAATGGCCGGGCCGATCAAACGTGCGCTTGTCGACATGGGTTATCGTGTTCGCGAGTATTGTCCGGTTGGAGAACTCCTGCCCGGCATGTCTTATCTCGTCAGGCGCTTGCTCGAGAATACTTCCAACGAAGGATTTTTGCGCGCGAAATTTTCCGACAATGCTTCTGCCGAAGCATTATTGCGCGATCCAATCGAACTTGTCGGTCAGGGCCCAAATGGCGCGCAGGAGCTCGAAGCTCCCACGCAAGATCGACATGCACGCAATGGCGCATCGCGTGACACGCCGCCGGCCGACACCTACAAAAATGCTCCGCTCGCGAATTTCGTGTATCGCGAAACCCAGGAGAAGATGCGCGCGGCCTTGCGCGAAGTCCGGCAAAGACTCGGCAAAAAATATCCGCTCGTCATTGGCGGCGACAAAGTTTGGACCGATAAGACCATCGCGTCGATAAACCCGAGTAGACCCGACGAAGTTGTTGGCTACCAGACTGAAGCGGGAATTCCGGAAGCGGAGCGTGCTCTCAAAGCTGCCATGGCCGCATTCGGGAAATGGAGCTGGACTCCGTTCGAAGAGCGCGCGCGTTTGCTCGAGCGCGTGGCCGCGATCATGGACCGGCGCCGTTACGAACTTTCCGCGCTCGAAGTTTTCGAAGTGGGTAAGGCCTGGGCCGAAGCCGACGGCGATATTCGCGAAGCGATAGACTTCTGTTTGTTCTATGCCCATCAAATGCGGCTCATCGGGCGACCTCGGCTAACACAACAAATTCCGGGCGAAGAGAGCTATCATCATTACTGGCCGCGCGGCATCGCGCTCGTGATCGCGCCATGGAACTTTCCGCTCGCGATCATGTGCGGGATGGTTTCGGCCGCGCTTGTTACCGGCAACACCGTCATCATGAAGCCGGCCGAGCAATCGGCGATTTGCGGCGCCATGTTGATGGAAATGTTCGAGGAAGCCGGCATTCCGCCCGGCGTTCTCAATTTTCTTACCGGAAAGGGTTCAGTCATTGGCGCGCACCTTGTCGATCATAAAGATGTCGATCTTATCGCGTTCACTGGCTCACGCGAAGTCGGCTTGAGAATTTGGGAAAGCGCGGGGAAAACGAGAAAAGGTCAGCGCGAGCTCAAGCGCGTCGTCAACGAGATGGGCGGCAAAAACGCCATCATCATCGATTCCGACGCAGATCTTGACGAAGCGATCGTCGATACAATCTATTCCGCATTCGGTTATCAGGGCCAGAAATGTTCGGCGTGCTCGCGCCTCATCGTTCTCGAAGAAAATTATGGTCGCGTTATCGAGCGATTGCTCTCCGCCGCGGCGAGTCTGCGGGTCGGCAATCCGGAAGAACCGGGTATCACCGTCGGACCGGTCATCGACGAGACGTCCTACAAACGCATTCTTGATTACATCGAGATTGGCAAAGGTGAAGCGACGCTCGCCTTTCAAAAAGGCGACGTACCGGAGAAAGGTTTTTTCATTCGACCGACAATTTTCACGAACGTGCAGCCGGATGCGCGCGTCGGCTGCGAAGAAATTTTCGGGCCAGTGCTCAGCGTCATCAAAGTACGCAATCTCACTCAAGCGATTGAAGTCGCCAACAGCACAGATTACGCGCTCACCGCCGGATTTTTTTCACGTAGTCCAGCCAACATCGAACGCGCCAAGGCCGAGATTGTAGCCGGCAATGTTTACATCAACCGGTCATGCACCGGCGCCGTCGTCGGCCGACACCCGTTCGGCGGATTTAAGATGAGCGGCGGTGGCACGAAAGCGGGCGGCCCCGATTACCTCTTAAACTTCGTCATCCCGCGCGTCGTCACCGAGAACATCATGCGCCACGGTTTCGCCCCCGAAGAAACGCCTGAGTATCGTGGCGAGTTTCTTCCTCCGCGCCGCTAAGCTCGCAAGATCGAAATCTTTATTTCGCCGACGAGGCTAATTGTCCAAAGGGCGCCCTTTGAGGAGCAATTTCACGACCGTCACCACCATGTAGATCACCGGCCATGCCGAGGCGACTACGACCAGCGCAAAGACCGCCATTTCTTTTGCTCGTTCGCGCGCCGACTCGATTAGGAAGTCGCGGCTGAAGTTGTGAAACTTGTGGACGTCGTCATCTCCATCGTAAGGCGACGAATACCCACGCCATTCTCCCATGCCTGAATGAAAGAAGTAATCTGTTTGGGGAAACTGCCTCTTGCTGGCGGGGGCTTGGCACTTCGGTTTCATAGCCGGTGATCCACAGCTTGGATCATTCCAGCAAGTTACCACATCGCTTCAAACCGCAACCGTGATTCGATTCATCCAGGCGCATGGCACGAAATCGATTCCTGCTCCATGCTTCGCGATGCTCTATGTCGTCGCGACGCCGATTGGAAATCTTGACGATATTACTCTGCGTGCGCTGGAAGTGTTGAAAGATGTCGATCTAATCGCGGCGGAGGACACGCGGCATTCCGGAATTCTTTTGAAGCATTACAAGATCGACAAGCGTTTCATCAGTTATCACGAGCATAACGAAGCAATGCGCACCGCGCAGCTGGTTGAACGAATGGCGGCCGGCGAAAATGTGGCTCTGATTACGGACGCCGGAATGCCGGGACTTTCCGATCCCGGCGCGCGACTCATTCGCGAATGCATCAAACGCGAATTGCCCTTCACGATTATTCCTGGACCCTCATCAATTCTCACCGCGCTCGCTGGCTCGGGATTTTCGATGGAGAAATTTTTCTTCGGCGGATTTCTTCCGGTCAAAAGCGGCCGGCGCGAGCGCGAGCTGCGCGCCGCAGCTGGACGAGACGAAACCACAATTTTTTTCGAATCGCCCTATCGCCTCACGAAAACCCTCAAAGCTTGCGTCGACGTCATGCCGGCTCGGCAGCTTTGCGTAGCGCGTGAGCTGACCAAAAAATTCGAAGAATTTCGCCGCGGCATTGCAGGCGAACTGCTCGCGCATTACGAAGCGCGGCCGCCGAAAGGCGAGATTGTGCTCATCATCTCCAATATGGACTAGCGCCGGCGCTCTTTGATTATCCGTTTGCCAAGCGTCCGCATCTGTGTGAATTTGCGCGGCTTTTCCCCCAGGAAATTCCCTTTCGTATGGCTTACGCAATTATCAAGACCGGTGGACGGCAATATCGCATCGCAGAAGGCGATACGATCGATGTCGATCTTGTCGACGTTGAGCCCGGCAAGACCGCAACATTTGGCGACGTATTAATGTATGCCGATGGCGACAAACTTACGCACGGTGATCCGCTTATTTCTGGGGCGAAAGTGACCGCGGAAGTGGTTGAGCAGCGCAAAGACAAAAAGGTTATCGCGTTTAAGTTCAAGCGGCGCAAAGGCTATCACCGCACCGTCGGGCATCGCCGAAAGCTAACGCGGGTGAAAATCAAAAGCATCAGCCTCAAATCGAAGAAAACTTCTTAAGTCATGGCTCATAAAAAAGGACAAGGCAGCGTTAAGAACGGCCGCGACAGCGTCAGCAAACGGCTCGGCGTGAAAAAATTTGGCAGCGAATTGGTCGTGGCCGGCAACATCATTGTGCGGCAGCGGGGAACGAAATTTTTGCCGGGCAGAAATGTCGGCCTTGGCCGCGATTACACGATTTTCGCTCTCGTCGATGGCAATGTGCGCTTCGATCGCGCCGGCCGGCGGGTGAATGTCGACCCTGTGATAGCTAAGAAATAGGCGACCCAGGGATTCCCCCCGTTTCGGTCAATTACCCATAGTCACGTCGACGGCGGCGCGTTTCCGCTTTCCGGTTAGGTGTCCTTTGTGGTATAAACTAATTTCGCCATGAAATACCGGACCTTTATCCTCTTCGGTGCGCCGGGCAGCGGCAAAGGCACGCAGGGTAAAACTCTTGGTACAATTCCGCGCTTTTTTCATTGCCCATGCGGTGATGTTTTCCGCTCGATCGACACGCGCTCGAAAGTGGGCAAAGCGTTCATGGAATATTCCAGCAAAGGCGAGCTCGTTCCCGACGACATCACGGTGGAGCTTTGGAAAGAGGCGATCGATGCAGCGGTGGATGCGCACAAGTTCAAGCCCGACATTGACACGCTCGTGCTCGATGGAATTCCGCGAAACGTCAACCAGGCGAAGATCATGGCAGAAATGATCGACGTCGAAAAAGTTTTTCATCTCTCGTGCCCGAATCGCGAGACGCTTTTTTATCGATTGAAGAAGCGCGCTCTGAAAGATAACCGACTCGACGACGCGAACGAGCAAGTCATCCAGCGACGACTTGATACTTACGAGCAGGAATCGAAGCCCGTGCTTGGTTATTACAGCAATGAGCGCGTCAAGGTGGTTGACGCGACTCAGTCGCCATCGAAAGTTCTACTCGACATCCTCGTCAGCTTAAACGGCGTGGATGCCGAGCATGAGCCAGCAGCAGTTTGAAAATTTCACAGCCTCAAGTCTCTACTGCGACAAGTGCAAAGCCGCGATGCCGGTGCGGGAGCGGTTACTCTTAGTCCTGCCCGACAAAGAAATTTTCGATTACCTCTGCACGGAGTGCGCTTCCTCCGTCGGACAACGTGAGGTCACGGCCGGTGAAAAAATAATGGCCAAAGCAATGGCGCCACGGCATTCGCGTCGCGCGCGAATGCAACCGCTGCTTCATTAAACGCGCGATGCGCGTTGTTTTTATCGGCACGGGGGAAATTGGCGTGCCGACCCTGCGGGCGCTGGTCGATTCGAAGGAACACGAGCTCGTCGGGCTGGTGACGCAGCCCAATAAACCGGTGGGACGCGCTCAGCGCGTTGAATCGCCGCCAATTAAAAAGGCAATCGCCGAGATGAAGATGTCGATCTTGCAACCGGAGCGCATCAAAGCTTCGGTCGATGAAATCCGCGCGCTTCAACCGGATGCGATTGTGGTATTGGCCTACGGACAAATTCTGCCGCGGGCCGTTCTCGAGATTCCGCGAGTCGCTTGCTTAAATCTGCACGCCTCGCTCTTGCCGCGTTGGCGCGGCGCCGCGC
>JALYUC010000187.1 GCA_030853965.1 Verrucomicrobiota bacterium
CGCTTCAGCGTAAAATTTTATCTCGTGGCGATGCTCTTTATCCTTTTCGACCTGGAGATCGTTTTCATGTACCCGTGGGCAGTGGTTTACAAAGAAGCGATCGTGCAGAGTAGCGTAATTTTCTGGAGCATGTTCAGCTTCATTACCATCCTGATGGTGGGATACATTTACGCGCTTAAAAAAGGCGCACTCGATTGGAAGAAATGATCGCGCTGTAGAGCCAGAGGCCTGCTAATGCCCGCGACGCGCGCGCGCTTCGCGGGTGCTGGATTCCCACTTGCACCGGTCGCTGGAACCGCCTAATACGTTTAGCTTCATGATTCACCATGTCGTCCTTTACAAACTGAAGCCCGAGGTTACTCCCGCTCGCGTTGAGGAGATGATGATGAACACACGTATGCAGCTCCTCAAGATTCAGGAAGTCCAGAGCATCAAATGCGGCAAGCGGGTCGATCCCGAGCTGCCGTGGCCTTTCTTTATCGCGATCGATTTCGAATCGATGGACAAGTTCGCCATCTTCCGCGAGGACCCGATTTTCGTGAAATTCATGGAAGAGATCATCAAACCGAATACGGCAGACGCCCTCAGCTTGGATTTCGAAATGGATCCGGGCAAAGACGTGCGGTTTTCCTGATTGCGCGCTTGTTTCTGCAGGCGCGGCCGTCCTCAGGCGCGAGCAGTGCTAAGATCGACAATCGCACATGAATAAAAAGGCGATTCTTCTCGCCGGCGGTGCTGGTACGCGCCTGTTTCCGATTACCAAGATCGTCTGCAAGCAACTGCTGCCGGTTTACGACAAGCCGATGATTTGTTATCCGCTGGCCACGCTCATGCTCGGCGGTCTGCGCGAAATCTTAATCATCTCGACGCCAAAGGATTTGCCGATGTTACGGGATTATTTGGGCGATGGGAAACACCTCGGTATTCGGATCGAATATACGGAGCAACCGAAGCCAGAGGGTATTGCGCAGGCTTTTCTGATTGGCGCGAA
This sequence comes from Verrucomicrobiota bacterium, assembly GCA_030853965.1. Lineage (GTDB taxonomy): Bacteria > Verrucomicrobiota > Verrucomicrobiia > Chthoniobacterales > UBA10450 > JALYUC01. The sequence goes on from JALYUC010000187.1 coordinate 992, forward strand.
GTTCATCGGGAACTCGGGCGCCTCGCTTATTCTCGGGGACAACATCTTCTACGGGAAACTGGACTTCTATCGCGAGGCGCTGGCGATTGAGCGCGGCGCCTGCATTTTCGGATATCAAGTGCGCGATCCCGAGCGCTACGGTGTGGTCGAGTTTGATGCGAAAGGCAAGGCGATCAGCCTCGAAGAAAAACCAAAGAAACCGAAAAGCCATTTTGCCGTTCCCGGGCTCTATGTTTACGACGATCGCGTTGTCGATCTTTGCCGCGAGCTGCGACCGTCGGCGCGCGGTGAACTCGAGATCACCGATCTAAATCTGCTTTATCTCAAGCAGAACGAGCTCCACGTAAAACTCCTCAGCCGCGGCATGGCCTGGCTCGACACCGGCACGCAAACAAGTTTGCTCGAAGCCGGTAATTACATGGCGACCATCGAACATCGGCAGGGATTGAAAGTCGCGTGTCTCGAAGAAGTGGCGTTCAGGATGGGTTTCATCAGCCAGTCAGATTTCGCCACGATTATCGACGGTGCCCCTAAGGGAGAGTATCGCGATTATCTCAAGATGGTTTCTGACGAAGGCCCTTCGGCAACGGCGCCCGAACCGGTCGGCTGAGTTCCGCGCTTCTGTTATTTCGGTTGCTCGCGCAGCACGTGGCTCGTATCGGCCAATAGCTTCGTCACCGCATCAGGTTCAAGCGCGTCGTAATATCCGCGGATCTTGCCATGTCGATCTACCAGGACCATTCGCGTGCTGTGCACCGGAACTCCCGCCACTTCACTTCCGTCTGACGCCGCGAGATTAAATCCATTTTTCGATAAATCGTAGATCGCCCGTTTTGGCCCGGTGAGAAAATCCCAGCGAGTCGGCTGAGCATGCAACTTTTCGGCATAACCGCGTAACACTTCCGGCGTGTCCTTTTCGGGATCAACCGAGAAGGAAACGAGATGCACGTCGCTTTTTTCGAGCGGTTTTTGCAGCTCGCTCATTCGCGTGCTGATCATGGGGCAGGGTCCCGGACACGTCGTGAAAATGAAATCCGCGATCCAGATTTTCCCGACCAATCGATCGGAGCTGAACGATTCACCGTTTTGATTAATAAGCTGAAATGGCGGAACTGTGCCGTAGGACTGGACGGTGCGGTTTGCCAGGTGATCCACCTGACTTCGCCAAACAAAGAAGAACACGGTCGCGACCAGAAGTGGACTCCCGAGCACTATCGTTTTCCAAAAAGTGGCATGGCGCGATGGGGCGCGACTCACCGGTATTGAGGCAGCGTTCATGTTTTGGTCAGCACCAAAGCGCCGAGAAGCAACGGCAGGTAAATGATCGAGGTGACAAACAAAGCACGTGCATCTGGTAAACTTCGTCGACCGTGAAATTTCATCGCGATGGCGATGAACCAACCGCCGAGCGCGAATGAGATGAGAAGGTAAAGTACGCTCGTTAGGCCAAGATAAGCGGGCACGGCCGCGACTACTAAAAGCAGTATGCAAAACAACACACTTTGACTGGATGTGCGTGTTCCGGTGTCGTCGTCGCCCGACATCATTCGAAAGCCGGCGCGGGCATAATCCTCGCGATACATCCATGCCAGAGCAAAGAAATGAGGCATTTGCCAGAAGAACAGGATTGCAAATAAACTCCACGCGCCGGCATCGAGCTCTCCGCGCGCGGCCACCCAACCAATCATCGGCGGGATCGCACCGGGAATGGCGCCGACCAGCGTGTTTGCCGTGCTAATCCGTTTCAAGGGGGTGTAAGCGAAAATGTAGAGAATAATTGTCAGCGCCGCGAGAAAGGCGGCAAGCGCATTACAAGCGAGGGCGAGATAAGCAATGCCGGAAACTGCGAGCAGCGCGCCGATTACAAACGCAGCGCGCGCAGACATTCTACCGGCCGGGATTGGTCGCACTTTCGTTCGCTGCATCAAGGCATCCACCCTTCGTTCCCACCATTGATTGAGCGCGGCGGCGCCCGCGGCCGCCAGAGCTGTTCCGAACACCGCGTGAAAGAGTGCCAAAAAATTAATCGGATTTTGTGCGCCAAGGTAGAAACCGACCGTGGTGGTTAGTAAGACAAGCAAAGTCAGACGCGCTTTGACAAGCTGGGCAAAATCAGTGGCTGCACGGCTGCGCGGCCTTGCCTTCTCCGCCGGTGCATTTATCACTTCGCCCTCGATCGCAGTCGTTTTCACGCAGGGACCGCTCCTTTCGCGTCGAAAACAGTTGTCGATCTTTCATTAGGGCGCGGGCGCGAAATTCGCCAGCAAACCATAGAAATACTCACGCCAAAGCATAGCATGGCTGCGCCAACGGCGACATGAGCGGTGGCTATGTCGGCGGCCTTATTGCTCCAGATTGTCCACGCGCCGAGCACGAGCTGACAAGAAAGGAGCGCGACCCACCAGATCGACAATCGCTTCAGCGACGTGATGGGACTGGCGTATTTCCAGACGCGTAAACAAAAAACAATCACGGCAACGGTGATGATCAAGGCGAGAAATCGATGCGCCATTTGCAGCCAGATTTGAAACGCGGTCACATCGGATAAGGCATGTGCATCTCGCCACAGATTAATCCGCACAATCGTGCCCGGCCTCGTGTCCGGAAGCCACGCACCATTTGCCGTTGGAAAATCGAGAATCGCCAGGTCACGATGCTGATGTCGCATGGTCGCACCAAGCGTGAGCTGCAAATAAATCGCGACGGTAATCGCGAACGCCATTGTTTTGACCGGCGCAAACTTCCTTAGATCGACACTTTCGCTTGAGAACCCTCGCCAGAAATCCGAAGTGACGAGCGCAATGAAAACGAGCAGAGCGAGAAACGCCTGCGCGAGACAAGCATGAAAGATCCCGATCTCGTCCTTCAACATGGTCACGCGTAGGCCACCGAGGACTCCCTGCAGAACCACCGCGACGAGCGCAATCACGCCCAGGGTGCGGACCCAGTGTCTATCTTCGCTTCGCCAAAGCCAAACCGCGAGAATGATGGTCAGGAATCCAACGGTGGAGGCGATGAGCCGGTGTGTGTGTTCAAAAAAGATTCCACCGACCCATTCCGAAACCGGAAACAAGAACATGTTGTAACCGAAGGTAGTAGGCCAATCGGGAACGGCGAGACCAACGCCTTTGCTTGTGACCATTCCGCCGCTGCATACGAGGAACAAAGTAGCGATCACGGCGAACCAGGCGAACCGGTTGAACCAGCGAGATGATTCGTGGGCGCTCACCTTAGAAGTCGTCCGGCAAATCCATGCCGGGCTCCGCGTTACTCGCCGTTCGGCTTCTCGTTCTTTGGCGCGCCCGGCGGCGGGATAGTGCCGGGAGTGGGCCCAACGGGAGGTTCGCCCGGCGGCCGTGCCGTGGCCGGCGGCGCGGTCGCTGTTCCAGCCAACTCAGCACGTTCTTTCAACCACGATTGATAGTCCGCCGGCGAATCAACAACAATGGTTCCCTTCATTGCATAATGACCGAGGCCGCAAAGCTGACCACACACCACCTCATAAGTTCCGGTTTTGATCGGCTTGAACCACATCGGAATAATTGAACCGGGAATGGCATCCTGCGCGATGCGCATGTGAGGCAACGCAAAATTGTGAATTACGTCCTTGGATGAAAGCTCGATGATGACCGGTCGATCGACTGGGACGTGGATTTCGCCAAGCACGAAGATGTCATCTTTCGCCGCCGAGTCCTTCGCGTCCAGACCAAGCGGGTTCGCGTTGGTCACCAAATTGACGTCGCGTTTGCCGAATTGTCCGTCAGGGCCTGGTAGATGAAAATTCCAGTTGAACTGCTGACCGACGGCGTGAACCAAAATCGCGTCCTTTGTCTCGGGAAACTGATTCACGCGCTTGGCCCAGAGCGGAATAGCGAAGCCGATCAGCAACACGGCTTCAATCAGAACAACGGAAAATTCGAGATGGGTTGAAATGCCACTCTTGATTCCTTGATGGTCAGCCGCTGGATGCCGTCGCTGGCGAAAACGAATCAGCACGAAAACGAAGAAGAGCGACCACCCGATGAAAAGCGCTGCCATAAACCAATGGCTGAACTCGATGATATGGTCGATCTGATATCCGTGCTCAGCCGCGTTCGGCGGCAGACCAAGGAATTCGTTGATGACGGCGAGGCTACTCATACTTGTCGAGATCTTCCTGAGTCAGTTCCTGGTGCGGCTCGAGCGGCATTCGCGCGTGACGCCAAATGTGATAACTGAATGCGCCAATTCCGCCGATTACGGACATAACCGCGCCGAAAAGAAACCAGATCGCGACCGCCATGTGCTCGGTGGATTTTCCCTCCTTTGCGCCATAGCAAAATGGGCATGCCATCGCCTGGGCGAGCGGCAAGATCGACAATAATAAGATCGATGAAATTTTTGCTCTCATGTGATGATGCGCAGGCGTTTCATTTTTCGATAAAACCAAACGCCATAGACCACGAGCGCGACAGCAACGACGAACGACGCAATTGCTCCCTTGAGATAAACCGGTTCGCCTTCCACCAGGTCGATCCAAATACACCACGCTCCGACACCGAGCGCGAGCAGCGTGGAAAAAACAATGAAGACGATATGGAAGCCTTTCAGTGACATTTAACGCACGATCGGGTTGTACCAGGCTAGATAAGTCAGCCAGAAAAGAGCGAAGACAAAAAAGCCGGTGAAAATGAGAACGCGGTAAATCAATCGTTTTTCCGCGGCGAGGTGCATGAATATGGCGGCAACCAATCCCGCCTTAAACATGGCCACGAGCAAGGCGACGGCGATGTTCGCTTTGCGCGTGCCGAAATCGACGTAGGAAAGCGCCACCGTAAGAGCAGTAAAGGCGAGCAACGCCCCGCCAACCATCAGGTAACCTTTGACGTGCTTCTGCACATTGTGGGCGTATTCCTCGTGTTCCGCTGGATCGGGTGAAACGTCAGGTGGGTTATTCATCGCTCACAACAAATAAAACAGCGGGAAGACGAAAATCCAGACTAGATCGACAAAATGCCAGAAGAGTCCGCACACTTCGACGCGGTTGGCGAGATGCTCCGGATTGCGCTGGTAAAGTCTTTTGCTGACCGGGAGCCACATGTAAATGAAGACAAGCACACCGCCGAGAACGTGCAGACCGTGCAGGCCGGTAATCGTAAAATAAGTGGCAAAGTAAGCGCTGTGCGTCGGCAAAAACATGGTCGCGCGCTCGACGTCATCCTTTTCGATCTTTGCGATCTTCTCGGTCGGTGGAACGTAGAGAAAATGCGGCCGGTCCATCGCGGGATTGGTTGGGTCGGCATTTACCGGATCGAGCGCGATTTCGTATTCCTTGATGTTCGGATCGCTAAGCGCCTCATGATTGTGCAGATGTCCGGAGATTTCTTTTCGCGGCTCGCGACCTTTCTCGGCCAGGTGATGGTTTCCGAGATACGGCTCGTACTTCTCCAGCGCTTCTTCTTTAATCTTCGCGCCAAAATGCTCGAACTTCTGCGGCCACTCGTAAGCGAGTTTGACGCCCAAAAAAATTAAACCGCACAAGATCGTGGCCAGCATGTACCACCAATAAGCACGATACCGGCGCATCTTCAGCGCGGCCCAGGCGAGAACCACTGTCACGGATGACGCGATCAGGATCGCGGTGTTCATGGTGCCGACGGGGACATTGAGAAGGCCGTGTGGCCAATCTCCCGGAGCGGCATCCAATCTTAAAAAAACATAGGCGGAGAAAAGTCCGCCGAAGAGCATCACTTCGGAGGCAAGAAACAGCCAGATGCCAATCTTTGCGTTCCAAAGACCGGTATCCGGTCTGTTGGAAATTGTGTAGGGAATTTCCATTCGGCAGGCTACACCAACACCGGCTCGGGCGGAGTCTTGCGTCGCGTGCGCTCGGTCGGTTCCACCGGCTCATTTTGCATAGTGAAATCCTTGTCGCTTCCCGGCAGGCTGTATTCGTAGGGACCGCGATAGGCGATCGGCGTAGTGATAAAGTTTCCGTGCGGCGGCGGCGACGGCGCTGTCCACTCCAAGGTGGTCGCCTCCCATGGATTGTCGTTCACCTTCTTACCGTGCTTGATGCTCCAGAAGAAGTTGATGATGAACGGAATTTGGGCCAGTCCCATAATCCAAGCCGCCCACGAGATCGGCGCGTTCCATTGAAAACCGGTCAGCCCCCAAACATGTTCGCCGGAGAGCGTCCAACCCTGGCCACCATCGTACCAGCGGCGGTGCATGCCGAGCATTCCCTGCAAAAACATCGGAAGAAAAATCACGTTCATGCAAATGAGCGAAGGCCAGAAGTGCACCTTCCCCCAAAACTCGCTCATGGTGCGGCCGGTCGCTTTCGGGAACCAATAATAAACGCCGGCAAACAGCCCGAAGATCGTCCCTGGCGCGACGATGTAATGGAAATGCGCGATGATGTAATAAGTGTCGTGCAGATAGAGATCGGCTGAATTAAAGGCCAGTGGAATGCCGGTAAGACCGCCAATCCCGAACATCGGCAGGAACGCCGTGGCAAAGAGCATCGGCACGTTGAAGCGAATCGACCCACCCCAAAGCGAAATGAAAAACGCGCTCAAAATGATGACCGACGGAATGGAAATGAGCAGCGTGGTCGTTTGGAAAAATGCGCTCACGGTCGAGCCCATGCCGGTAAGCCACATGTGATGTGCCCAAACAATGAAGGACAAAAATCCGATCACGAGCACGGAAAAGACGAGCGACTTGTAACCCCAAAGCGGCTTGCGCGAATTGTTCGCCAGGATTTCGGCCACGATCCCGAATGCCGGAAGGATCAACACGTACACTTCCGGATGTCCGAGAAACCAGAACAAATGCTGCCACAAAAGCGGACTCCCGCCCCCGCTCACATGCACCGCCGCGCCGCTCACGACCAAACCGGTCGGCAGGAAAAAACTCGTTGCCGCCAGACGATCCATGAGCTGCATGACAATTGCGGCTTCCAGCGGTGGAAATGCCAACAGGAGCAAAAACGCCGTCACAAATTGGGCCCAGACGAAAAATGGGAGTCGCATCCAGGTCAGGCCCTTTGCACGTAGCTGAATGATCGTGGTGATAAAATTGACGGCGCCGAGCAACGATGACGTGATCAGAAAAATAAATCCGAAGAGCCAAAGCGTCTGTCCGTTGAAAAACGGATGGAAGGCTTCGCCTTTGTCCGAAATTACCGCGAGTGGGGTGTAGGAAGTCCAGCCGCCTTTGGCCGCGCCGCCCGGAACAAAGAAGCTGGTCAGCATGATGACGCCGCCGACTGCGAATGCCCAGAAACTCGCCGCATTTACTTTTGGGAAAGTCATGTCCGGCGCGCCGATTTGCAGCGGCACAACAAAATTCCCAAAGGCGGCGAACGCGACCGGCACCACACCAAGAAAGATCATGATCGTGCCATGCATGGCGCCGAGCGAGTTATACCCGTCGGACGACATTACGCCCTTAGTAAAGGGGCTAATCAGGCCACGCAACCAGAACCAATTGTCGAACTGACCCGCGCCCGGCTGATGGTGTTCGAGAAAATTCTGGATCGCCGCAGCGATCCACCCCACGCCGGGAATCGGCTGGCCAGGATAGGCGAGCTGCCAGCGCATCAACATCATGAGATTAAAGCCGAAAAACAAAAAGATCAGGCCGCAAATGCCGTACTGAATGCCGATCACTTTGTGGTCGGTGGAGAAAATATATTTTCTCCACCAGCCGAGCTCATGATGGTCGTGCGCGGCGTCGTGATGAGGTGGATCGTGATGCGTTTCGAGAGAAGCGGAAGCGTCCATTTCAGGAAAAAGTTATCCCATCAATATCGAAAGAGAAGCCACCATTGCAAAGCTCGAAATTGACAAAGTTCCACGTTATATACGCCGCTCGCGCCTTGGTTGTCGGTGTTTCAACCCGATAACTTTTCGTCGATGGCGATCTTGACTAGGTCGGCGGCGGCCGGTCTGACCTTTGGCGTTCCAGCTCCCGCTGAATCATCCGCTCCTTGCGCTCGCCACCGAATCGATAGGAAAAAACATTCAGCCAGTGCGCCAGCAGGCCGACGCCCCAACCAAGCAATGGCCATTGGAACCAGAGATGATTCGGCTCGCGCCAAAAATTCCAAATCGCGAGCAACAAATTGACGACGAGGTAAATCGTCGCGTGCCGGTAAAAGCCAAGTTTCGTTTCCACCCGCAATGCTGCGCGCCGATAGGCGATGTCATTCATGCCAAAACTTCATCATGTCGATCTTACAATTGCGAGCGCGAATTGCTCGGTCTACACAGATCAGCGCAAGTACTCATTTGCTTCGACTAAAACAAATCCCGGCGTGCTCCGAACAAAATGTCTTAGCCAATAGGAATGCCCGGAACCGAATACCACCAGGATACGATCGCCCGGCTTCGCTATCTGCATCAGCTTCGCAAAAATCTTGGCGTTCCGGAGATACCAGGCGCCGTTCAAATCGGCACCCGGTTGCGCCACGCGGTCGCCCAGCCGCAGCAGTCCGTAATAAAAATCGCAATGACCGGTTTCGATCTCCTTCAGTTCATTGATCTGCACCAGCATTGCGGGCACTGATTTCGTTTTCTGGTCGGCTTCCATTTTCTTCATCATCTCGCCCACCCGTCCATGAAGCTTCTCCAGCAGCGGCGTCTCGCCGTGCGCTTTCGCGTATTCCTCCACTTTGTCGAAAGGGAAATAATCGATCTTGTCGCTTTGTTCATCGATTCCGTAGACCGACTTCTGCCCGAGGTTGTGCGCGAGCCGGAACGCGATCTGGACGCGCTCGTCCGAATCTTTTGTCAGCGTCTCGGGCGTGAAACCGTCGAACTTCTTGGTGGTGAGGTCGGCGCGATCGGAGAGCGCTTCGACGGCGATTTTATTTGGACTGAAGCGCGCCAGCCGCGCGGCCGCGTCAGCCAGCTCCGCTTGTTTCGTTGGTGTGCGTATATCGTCCACTTTCATGTTGTGTAAATCCTGCCCGGGATTGTCGAAATGATAGGTCCCCAAAACGAGTACGCGCACGGCTTCGGCCGGCGGCTCCGCGTTCACGCTGCCCAGAAAAGGTCCGTAAACGCACAGCAAAACCAAAAACGACCGTCGATTCATGAAACGAGAACTATGTTCAATGGCCGATCGAAGCGAGAAAATCCCGCAACGATCGATCCAACTTTATTCTTGTTGCCCGCCCAGTAGCACAACACGCTGTGCGGCATGAAATGGATTCTTCGCATCCTATCGATCCTCATCATCCTGATTGTGCTCGCGTTCGCCATCGGCTTCGCTCTGCCGGTGAACAGCGAACACACGCGCACCATCACGCTGAAACAGACACCCGAAGCGATTTTTGCGGTGCTGGCGGACGTGCAAAGGTTCCCGGAATGGAACCGGAACTTGCAAAAAATCGAGATGTTGCCGCCGACCGACGGCAAGGAAACCACGCGCCAAACATTTAAGGGCAACATGGTCATGACGATTGTTACGTCTGCGAGCAACCCGCCGAAGCATCTAGTGCGATCGATGGGTGACGTCGGCGGACCTTTCGTCGGTAGCTGGACTTACGAGATCGCGCCGGCAGCGGAAGGAAGTGACGTTATGCTAAAGGAACATTCCGAAATCAAAAATCCGTTCTTTCGAGTGATGATTTGCATCTTCGGCCCCACCAAATATATGGACGAACACCTTGTCGATCTTGCCAAACGTTTGGGCGAGACCGTGGCGGTTCGGTGAGAATCAATCCGCTTTTTCTTCCGCCTTTTCGCCGCGCTTAACGATATCGCCTTTCTTAAACAAGACGCCTTGCGCGATCTCGCGCCAGAGCGGCTTGGTGCGCAGCAACCATTCGAGATCCATCGAGAAATGTTTGAATTCCTCCTTTTGCGCGTCTTCCATAATCTCCCGAGCGGTCTTGTCCTTCTCAAGCGCCATCCGTTGCTCGTACCAATTGATCGCTTCGGCCTCCTCCGTTAAGGAAACGATCATCCGCGCGAATGTGCGCGTCTCCGGCGGCAATTCCTTCGGCGGTTCATGATATTGTTCAAATCCCATTTCGATCCTCCGATTATTTTGCCGGCTCTTCCGCTCCTTCCGGCACTGTTTTTTCTTCTTCCAACTGTTCCTCGCGAAAACGCCGCAGGGCATGATTCGCCAGGCTTTGCTCGAACAGATCGCGATTGATGGCCTGAGCGGCCGCTGCACCCTGGCCGGCTGCGATTACGATCTGGCAATTTGCCGGAGTGACGCATCCGGCCGCATAGAAACGCGGCACGCTCGTGCGCATGCATTGATCCACTTCAATCTGTCCGTCCCGATCTAGTTTCGCGCCAAGCTTTTCCGCCAAATCGGTGTGAAAAACATCCCCGCGGGTGGTAAAGATATAATCGATCTTTACGCGATGATCGTTGTCATAAACAATCGCCAAGATTTTCCGGCGGCGATGCTCCACATCGCGCACGCGCTCCGACTCCACTGGTATCTCGTATTCTTTTAGCCAGGCAGCGTGTTGTTCGTCCCAGTGGATGTTGTCGCCGTTCGTGGCTACGATCACGCACGGCGAATAAAGCAACATGCCGAGCGCATACTCGACTGCCTCATTGCTCGCCCCGATGATCGCGATCCGTTTGCCGCGCACGCGATAGCCGTCGCAGTCTTTGCAAAAAAACATGCTGTGCCCGAGGCACTCTTTTACTCCCGGAATGTCGGGAGGGATGTGAAAGATGCCGGTCGCGAGCAGCAAACTCCGGCCACGATAAGTTGCATTTTTGCCGTGCAAGACAAAGACCTCGGGTTCACTCGCAAGATCGACAATTTCATCTTCAACAAACTCCGCTTCATATCGCTGCGCTTGTTTGCGTCCGCTTTTGAGCAGGTCTTCACCATCTACGCCTTTCGGGAAGCCGAGATAATTTTCCACGCTCGGTTCCCACTTGGCCATGGAATGCCCGGAATCGATCACGAGCGTGTCACGCTGCGCACGTCCCAGATATATCGCCGCTGACAACCCGGCGATGCCGCCACCGATGACAATTACCTCTCGCGTGTCCATACGTTGCCTCTATCCAATTCGTTCGCCGAACCCAACATAGTCGCGTTTTCCGCTAGAAGGGGGAAAGTCTAATTCCGCCAATGCAGCCCGCTCAATCGCGCGGCTGCGAATCTTCAATATGAATCGATGTATCGTTTTCGCGCTGTTCAATTTCATCAGCGCCGGTGCCTTCGCCGTGGAAGCTAATCTCGAAGAAGTCGCGAGTTTTCCGAATCAACAAGCTACCGGTGTCGCGGTCTCGAAGTCCGGGCGCGTCTTTGTCAATTTCCCGGACTGGTCCGACGATCACACGATTTCGGTTGCAGAGATTATCGATGGAAAACCGAAACCGTTTCCAAATGAAGATTGGAACAAGCCCGGGGCCGCCGACTCCCATTTCATTTGTGTGCAAAGTGTCTATGTCGACGCGAACGACAGCCTTTGGATTCTCGACCCGGCCGCACCGAAAATGCAGGCGATAGTCAAAGGCGGACCGAAGCTGATCAAAGTAGACCTGAAAACGAACGAGGTCGTGCAGAAGATTCCGTTCGGCGAAAAGGTCGCGCGCGAGAAAAGTTATCTCAACGATGTGCGCGTTGATACGAACGCTGGAGTCGCGTTCATCACCGATTCGGGAAAGGGCGCGATTGTAGTTGTCGATCTAAAAAGCGGCAAAGCGCGCAGGCTGCTGCACAAGCACAAGTCCACCCAAGCTGAG